>NZ_JBFSPI010000005.1:0-101695 GCF_041464685.1 Vibrio sp. 10N.237.312.B06 | reverse complement strand
CGGCAACCGTTAATAGCGGTTCTAGGGTTCAAATCCCTATCCCTCCACCACCATTGAAAAGCCCGCTGAGAAATCAGCGGGCTTTTTCATATCTGCTATTTAGAAAAACCAAAAAGAGCACTAATGTGCTCTCTCTATTATTTTCTTAACCAGCATATCTAAAGTTAACTAGTCAGGGAGATACTTTCCTTCGGCTACCTGCCAGAACGCTCTAATCAGTGGGTTCTCAAGTTGAGATCGTTTACAGCAAACACCTAATTCAAAGGGTTTGATTGGTTCTATTTTTAAACGATCGACTTTATCTCTCACAGGGCTGTTGTTGATTACAACGTCTGGAGCGATACCAACCCCACAGCCAAGAGCAACCATACTTACGATAGCTTCATGACCTGATACCTGAGCGTAAATGTTGGGCTTTATCTTCATCTTTTTGAACCACGCATTTGCACGTTCTCGTGCAGTACCTGCTTCGGGGATGATAAAAGGCACTTCATTCCAGTTTGGTTTCTCTGATTGCAGCTGCTGGCTAAAGCTACTAACACCGGATGGGATGATGACTGACAGTGGTATATCGCTAATAGTTTCGAACTCTAACCTTGAAGGCAAAATATCTGGTTTAGCTGAAATAGCAATATCAGCTTCATCATTCAGGATCTTGTCGATGGATTGCGCTGGATCACCGGTAGATAGCTTAAACTCAATATACGGATGAATAGCCCTGAATTCGGTAATGAGTTCAGGAAGGTGACTGTAGCTTGCTGTTACGGAACAGAAAATGCGGATCTCACCCTTGAGCTCCTGTTCTCCGCCTTTTAGGTGGAGATTATATTGCTGCCACTCGCCAACGATGCTCAATGCCACAGGCAACAGATGTTTCCCTGCTGGTGTGAGGTCAACACTTCGATTATCCCTGATAAGCAGTTCTTGCCCTGTTTCTTCCTCAAGCTTTTGTATTTGACGACTAAGGGCAGAAGGACTGACGTGCATAGCAGCAGCTGTTTTGCTGAAACTCTTGCTATCACATAAATGTATAAATAATTGTAGAGATTTTATGTTCATGTTTTGCGATCGTTTCCATGTTGCATTTATTGCAATAACTAATTGTGAATATATCACTTTCAGCAACGGAGTGTCTGTTTTAGTATGAAGTCATTCGATAGAGAGATATCGACCTTACGGACTTATTTTTAAAGGAGTGCCCTACAATGGCTAACTATTTCAATACATTAAACCTTCGTGAGCAACTAGACCAATTAGGTCGCTGCCGTTTCATGGATCGTGAAGAATTTACGACTGAAGCTGAATACCTTGAAGGTAAGAAGATCGTCATTGTTGGCTGTGGTGCTCAAGGTCTGAACCAAGGTCTAAACATGCGTGATTCTGGTCTAGACGTATCTTACGCTCTACGCCAAGCTGCAATTGATGAGAAGCGTCAATCATTCAAGAATGCTGACGAAAACGGCTTTGTAGTTGGTAGCTACGAAACGCTAATCCCTCAAGCAGACCTAGTTATTAACCTTACTCCCGACAAGCAACACACTAATGTTGTTGAGACAGTAATGCCTCTAATGAAAGAAGGTGCTGCTCTTGGTTACTCTCATGGTTTCAACGTTGTTGAAGAAGGCATGCAATTACGTGCTGACCTTACCGTTGTAATGGTTGCACCTAAGTGTCCAGGCTCTGAAGTACGTGAAGAGTACAAGCGTGGTTTCGGTGTTCCAACACTGATCGCTGTTCACCCAGAAAATGACCCTAAAGGTGAAGGCTGGGATATCGCTAAAGCTTGGGCTGCAGGTACTGGTGGTCACCGTGCAGGTTGCCTAGAGTCTTCATTCGTAGCTGAAGTTAAATCTGACCTTATGGGGGAGCAAACTATTCTATGTGGCATGCTACAAGCAGGTTCTATCGTATCTTACGAGAAGATGATTGCTGATGGCATCGAACCAGGCTACGCAGGTAAACTTCTACAATACGGTTGGGAAACGATTACTGAAGCACTTAAGTTTGGTGGCGTAACTCACATGATGGACCGTCTATCTAACCCTGCTAAAGTTAAAGCGTTTGAGCTTTCTGAAGAGCTAAAAGATCTAATGCGTCCGCTTTACAACAAGCACATGGATGACATCATCTCTGGTCACTTCTCTAGCACAATGATGGCTGACTGGGCGAACGATGACGTGAACCTACTAGGCTGGCGTGAAGAGACCGGCGAAACGGCATTCGAAAACTACCCAGCTTCTGACGTAGAAATCTCAGAGCAAGAGTACTTCGACAACGGTATCCTAATGGTTGCTATGGTTCGTGCTGGTGTTGAGCTAGCATTCGAAGCTATGACTGCATCTGGTATCATCGATGAGTCGGCTTACTACGAATCTCTACATGAGCTTCCACTAATCGCAAACACAGTTGCTCGTAAGCGTCTTTACGAAATGAACGTTGTAATCTCTGATACTGCTGAGTACGGTAACTACCTATTCGCTAACGTAGCAACACCGCTACTACGTGAGAAGTTCATGCCTTCAGTAGCAACAGACGTAATCGGCCGTGGTCTAGGTGAAACATCTAACCAAGTTGATAACGCTAAGCTAATTGAAGTAAACGAAACTATCCGTAACCACCCTGTCGAGTACATTGGTGAAGAGCTACGCAGCTACATGAGCGACATGAAGCGTATCGCTGTAGGCGGTTAATTAGTCGCTTAGATACTGATAAATTTGTAGAAAAAGCAAAGCAGTATCACTAGCTCCTTACTGGATGGAGTTATAAATAAGCAACACAACATCTAATGAAAAGGCTTGTTCGCCGTTGACCAAGCCTTTTTGCTTTTAGTAACAAAGTCTTAAAAATCAATAAAATGAACATTGTTTGTTCAGTCTTCGTCGACTTTCAGTTCTTGATTGATCTTCAGAAATACAAAAGGGTTGGTGCTTTAACACCAACCCTTTCAGTTTTCTTTCTTTACGCTTACTTGTCGGCAATCTTTGCTTCTAAGTCCGCTAGCTTTTGTTCCATTTCAGTCAGCTTTTGGCGAGTGCGCAGTAGTACTTGTGTTTGAACATCAAACTCTTCACGGCTTACAACGTCTAGCTTGTTCAGTTGGCCTTGGATAACCTGGCGAACTTTTTGATCTACATCTGAACCAAGCTCTTTTACTGGTTGAGGCATAGAATCGTGGATCTGCTTAGCAATCTGCTCTAGTTTTTTTGGATCAAACATATCAATTAAAACTCCTGAATATTTACCACTATTCTATTTAATCACACTTGCGATGTCGCCTATGGCGTACAAAAAAAGGCCACCGAAGTAGCCTTTTTATTGTTATTACGACTTAGTGATTACTTATTATCAGCTAATTCTCTGTGCGCTGCTTTTGCTTCATCGACGCGAGCTAGTTTTTCTAGGTCTTTGTCTTCAACAAATACAGGTAGAGGTTTGTGTTTTTCAGCCAAGTAGCTGTAAATCACAGGCAGTACAAATAGCGTGAAGAGAGTACCAATTGCTAAACCAGCAACGATTACGATACCAATACTGAAACGCTGAGCCGCACCCGCACCACTTGCGTACATCAGTGGGATTAGACCCGCGATCATCGCAGCCGTTGTCATCAGGATTGGGCGAAGACGAACCTTCGCTGCTTCCATTACCGCTTCAATACGAGTTTTTTGATTGTGCAGCTGCTCTTCTTTCGCTACCTCACAAATCAAGATACCGTGCTTGGTAATCAGGCCGACTAAGGTGATCAAACCAACTTGCGAGTAGATGTTCATCGTTGCCGCGCCCCAAGCCAGAGCTATTAGGGCACCACAGATCGCCAGTGGTACAGATACCATGATAACCAGTGGGTCTTTCAGTGATTCAAACTGAATCGCCAATACCAAGAAGATGATTGCCAGAGCTAAACCAAAGGTCGCGTAAAGTGCGCTACCTTCTGTTACGTATTGGCGTGCTTCACCCATGTAGTCATGGTTGTAGCCACTTGGAAGCTTATTCGCTGCCGTGTCTTCAAACCACGCAATTGCATCACCCATTGCAGCGCCTGGAGCCGGTACCGCACCAATCGTAGCCGAGTTCAATTGGTTGAAGTGAGGAAGAGAGCGAGGCTCTGCCACAACATCAATCGTAATCAAACTGCCTAGTGGTACAGCGTTGCCGTCTGCAGCACGTACGTAGTAGTTGTTCATTGACTCCGGGTTCAAACGGAATTTACGTTCAACTTGAGGAATTACCTCGTAAGAACGGCCATTTAAGTCGATACGGTTTACGTAGCCATCTGACATCATGGTGCCGAGCGTGATACCGATATCTTGCATGGTCACACCGTATGCGCCCGCTTTATCCTTGTCGATGTTGATCTTCATGGTTGCTGAGTCGTAGTTCAGGTCGAGATCTGAATATACGAACAACGGGTTTGAAGATACATCAGCCAGAATGTCTGTGGTAATTTGGAACAAGCTTTCAAAACTGTTTGGCGTTGTTATGACAAACTGAATTGGAAGGCCTGAACCAGCACCTGGTAGTTCTGGCATTTGGAATGCAGTTACCGCCATTCCTGGAACATCTTTCACCAAATTACCAACGCGGTTTGCTACGTCTGATTGGCTTGCTTCACGTTCGCTCCAAGGAACCATAGACGCGATACCAAATGCTTGGTTTGCATTTGGCACACCTGTAAATACCTGTGCGTAAGCAACTTCTGGCTGATCAGACAGAATCTGGTTTACGTCGTTCATGGTATTTTGCATGAAGTCTAAGTTTGCATTCGACGGTGCTGTACCCATCAACATGATTACACCTTTATCTTCTGAAGGTGCTAGCTCACTAGGGATGAATTTGAACAACAACGGTAAACTTGCAAATACGATGATAGCAAAACCAATAAATACTGGACGATGTTGCATTACCGCACCAAGCATACGCTCGTAACGGTTAGTCATGCCATCCAGCACGCTATGAACTTTCTGCTCAAACTTGCTTGGTTCAGCGTGAGCTTTCAGCATTTTTGAACACATCATTGGCGAGAGCGTTAGTGCCACAATACCTGATACGAAAACCGAACCAGCTAGGGTTAATGCAAACTCTTTAAATAGCGAGCCTGTAATACCACCCATCATCGCAATTGGAGCATATACCGCACCTAGCGTTAACGTCATTGCGATAACAGGCACCGCAATTTCTCGGGTACCGATAATCGCTGCACGGAAAGGGGACTCGCCGAGCTTGATATGCCTGTCGACGTTCTCAAGTACTACGATCGCATCATCTACCACTAGACCGATGGCAAGTACCATTGCCAATAGTGTCATTAGATTCCAAGAGAAACCCATTGCCTGCATTACCATTGCCACACCAATCAAAGACAGTGGGATAGTAATAATAGGGATCAGTACCGCTCGGAATGAACCTAAGAATAAGGTAATTACGATCAATACGATTAATGCCGCTTCAAGGATAGTCTTGATAACCTCCTGAATTGACTCGTTAATCGCAATAGTTGAATCGTACATGACGTTCATTGAGATGTTGCTTGGTAGGTTCTTCTCTAGTTGAGGAAGAAGTTCCAGTACATCAGCTGCGATGTTGATTGGGTTCGCACTTGGCGCCGCATTGATCGCGGCTACAACCGCCTCTTGGCCGTTAGCACTTGCTCGGTAAACATCGTGACTTTTCTCAAGAGAAACCTTCGCGATATCGGATAGGCGAATGATCTCACCTTCTCCGCTTTTCACGACTAGATTCTCTAGTTCTTCAGTGTTTGATACCTGAGTATCGGCACTGCCGTTGTAAAGCACGAACTCACCGGTCGCTTGACCCGTAGCTGATTGGTAGTTGTTAGCGTTCAGTACTGTCATTACATCAGATGCAGTCAGACCAATCGCCGCCATTTTTGATGGGTCTAGCCATACGCGCAGTGCGTATTTCATACCACCATATAGATCAACTTTAGATACACCATTAACCGTAAATAGCTGCGGGTTGATTACACGCTCTAGATAGTCGGTAATTTGGCTCGATACCAATTCGTCACTGGTAAAACCAATATAGAGTACAGCGGTTGTTGAACCGGTCGACATGGTTACGGTTGGATCTTCAGCCTCTTTAGGTAGCTGAGAACGTACCGAGTTTGTCTTGGCCAGTATGTCAGACAATGCCGCATTCGGGTCGGTGTTCAACTTCATGTTCACGGTAATCGTAGATTTACCTAGTACAGAAGAAGATGTCATATAATCGATATTATCCGCTTGAGCCACAGCCTGTTCGAGGGGCTGGGTGATAAAGCCTTGGATAAGATCGGCACTTGCACCATAGTAACCAGTTGAGACTGTCACCACGGTATTCGTCATTTCAGGGTATTCACGCACCTGCATTTTGAAGATTGCTTGTAAGCCAAGCAGAGCAATCAAAAAGCTGATGGATACCGCTAGAACTGGACGTTTAATAAAAACATCAGTAAAGCGCATTGTGCCTCCAGTTACAGCTTAGGTGTTTCAGATGGTGGAGTGATCGCATCACTTTCAACAACTTTAACTTTGGCGCCGTTACTTAGGCGTACTTGGCCAGAAGTTACAACTGTATCGCCAGCTTTTACACCATCAAGGATGTGTGCAATATCAGCCGTACGCTCACCTACTTTTACAACATGTTGAGCAACACGCTGAACTCCGTCTTCTTCAGTTAAGATGTAAACATTGTCACCATATAGAGTGAAAGTAATCGCTGTTTGAGGAAGAGTAACTTGGTTCTCTAGCTTAGGCAGAATGATGTTAGCACGAGCGAACATACCGCTACGAAGCTTGCCATCATTGTTTGGAATATCTGCTTGAACTTGGATAAGACCACTTTGGATGCTTACTGCTGGTTCGATGGCACTGATAGAACCTTCAAATGGCTTCTCTGGGTAGGCATCAACAAAGATGTCGATAGCTTGACCCACATGGATGCGAGAGATATCAGTTTGAGAAACCGTGAAGCGCAGGCGCATGACACTGGTATCTTCTAAACGAACGATATCCGTACCTGATTGCAGGTATTGACCTAGGTAAACGTTACGAATGCCCACTTTTCCATCGAAAGGAGCACGAATTTCACGACGTTCGATAGATGCTTTTAGGCTTTCAATATCAGCAGATAGAGAATAGAAGTTTGCTTCTGCTTCATCGTATGCTTCTTTAGAAATAGAACCTTTCTTAAAAAGACCTTGGTAGCGTTTGTATTTTGCTTTTGCCGCAGGCAGGCGAGCTTCAGAGCTCTTTAGATTTGCCTTTTCTACGCCGGAATCAAGACGAACAAGAAGTTGGTCATTTTTAACATCAGTACCAGAACCAAAAGAGATTTGGTCAATAACACCGCTGGTTTCGTTCGCTAGTGTTACACCTTGGTTAGGTTCGATGAAGCCGATAACTTCGATTACTGGAACCCAGTCGATAGGTTGAACTTCTGTTACCGTTACTGGAAACTCTGGCTCAGGTCGGTTAGCCATAAACTCAGCAATTTTTTGTTGTTTAAACATGTTAAACCCAATAACGCTGCCGAAAAGTAGTACAGCGATGAGTAACATGAAGAAAGTCCACTTTTTCATTCTAGTTAGAACTCCAAATTAGTGTGTAATAATCGCATCCCAACTTGCTTCAATCGCCGCTTCAATGGCTTTTTTATCAAGTTGGTAATATCCAAGAGATTGCTTACGGGCCAGCGTGACACTGACTTCTAAGCTAAGTGCTGCTAAAACAGGGTTTTCTAGAGGCTTAAACACCCCTTGCTCTCTACCTTCAGTAAAGAGTTGATCTATTTTGTGGAACATTTTTCGTTCAATCTCTTTGGTCTCATGGCTGCGAATACAAGGTAAAGAGTCGTATTGAGCTCTATTCTTTAAATTGCAGATGTTTGATCCCGAGAGCTCGAAAATGTTGAGCCACATTTTTCTAAATCGTTCTTTTAGACTCATCGAATCTTCAACGCCTTGCTGAATTAAACCAGCATTTCGTTGAGTGACAGCTAAGCGAACTTGTTGTAATAGTTCTTCTTTGTCTGAGAAGTAGCGATAAATAGTTCCAGCCGCAACTCCTGCTTCTTTAGCTAGTTTATGCATAGAAAGTCCGTGAAAGCCTGATTCAGCAATCAGTTTTTCGGCGGCATCTATAATTTGTTGTCTTTTATCTATCATAGAATAAAAACCAGACAGTGATAATATACTCACTAATGAATGAACGTTCATTCATTATAGCCTAAGACCCATACATAAGTGCAACATAGTTTTTCATATGTGATATAAAATTCTTGCATAAGAGAGCGTAGCATTCGAGGTGTTGCAGCATTATTATAGGCGCGCAATTGAATTCGCCCCGATAGACCAAATTGAGAACCAAATGAAACTGAACCCAAGACAAGATGAAGCCGTGAAATATGTTTCGGGCCCCTGTTTAGTATTAGCAGGCGCTGGATCTGGTAAAACACGTGTTATCACGAATAAGATTGCTTACTTGGTTCAAGAGTGTGGTTACAAGGCACGCAATATTGCAGCGGTAACTTTTACCAATAAAGCGGCACGCGAGATGAAAGAACGTGTGGGGCAAACTCTGGGTAAAGGTGAATCGAAAGGCCTGATCGTTTCGACTTTTCATACCATGGGCTTAACTATCATTCGTCGTGAATACAAAGCGCTGGGTCTGAAAGCGGGTTTCTCTCTATTTGATGACCAAGACCAGTTGGCGCTATTAAAAGAGCTAACAGAGAGACAGATCGATGGTGATAAGGACCTGCTGCGTGCTTTAATGAGCACTATTTCGAATTGGAAGAATGACATGCTGACGCCAGATCAGGCGAAAGCTCGAGCTCAAGGCGAACAAGAGCAGTTGTTTGCATTCTGTTTTGAGATGTACCAGAAACAGATGAAGGCATACAACGCGCTCGATTTTGATGATCTGATTGCGATGCCAGTATTACTTCTGAAAACCAATCAAGAAGTGCGCGAGCGCTGGCAGTCTCGTATTCGCTATTTACTTGTCGATGAGTATCAAGATACCAACACCAGCCAGTATGAATTGGTGCGTCTGCTTGTGGGAGAGCGTGGTCGTTTGACGGTCGTAGGTGACGATGACCAATCTATTTACTCTTGGCGTGGTGCAAAACCGCAAAACTTGGTGCTGTTAGGTGAGGATTACCCGAACTTACGCTTGATCAAACTAGAGCAGAACTACCGCTCAACGAGTCGAATTTTGCGTGCAGCGAATATCTTGATCGCTAATAACCCACACGTTTATGAAAAGTCACTGTTCTCTGAGATCCCGGACGGTGAAAAGCTCAAGGTATTGAATGCTAAGAATGAAGAGCATGAAGCAGAGCGTATTACAGGTGAGATCATCGCTCACAAGTTTTTGAATCGCACAGAATATAAAGATTACGCAGTGCTGTACCGTGGTAACCACCAATCTCGCTTGATTGAAAAAGCGTTGATGCAGAACCGTGTGCCTTACAAAATTTCTGGCGGTACCTCTTTCTTCGCTAGAGCTGAGATTAAAGACATCATGGCTTACCTCCGCGTGTTGGTGAACCCTGATGATGACAACGCGTTTCTACGTATTGTAAACACACCACGTCGTGAGATTGGCCCGGTGACGCTTGAGAAGTTAGGCAGCTACGCCAACATGCGTGGCAAGAGCTTGTTTGAAGCCAGCTTTGAGATGGGTTTAGAGCAAACTTTGACTGGTCGTGGTTTAGAAAACCTGCGCCGTTTCAGCGATTGGATTGTTCGTATTTCTGATAATGCTGAACGTGGCAATACCGTTGAGGCTGTACGCTCATTGGTTCGTGATATTAACTATGAAGATTGGTTGTACGAAACCTCGGCAAGCCCGAAAGCTGCAGAGATGAGAATGAAGAACGTTTCTGATCTTTATAGTTGGATCGTTGCTGACCTTGAGGGTGACAACTACGACAAAGAAGAGAAGACCCTACGAGAGGTGGTTCAACGTTTAACGCTACGTGACATGATGGAGCGTGGTGAAGATGATGACGATGCAGACCAAGTTCAATTAATGACATTGCACGCATCGAAAGGCCTAGAGTTTCCGTATGTGTTCCTGATGGGAGCCGAAGAGGGTATCTTGCCACACCAAACCAGTGTCGATGAAGGTAACGTAGAAGAAGAACGTCGTCTTATGTATGTAGGGATTACTCGAGCGCAGAAAGAGCTGACCTTCACTAAGTGTCGTGAACGTCGTCAGTATGGCGAATTGATAAAGCCAACACAAAGCCGATTCCTTGATGAACTGCCGCATGAAGATGTGGAGTGGGAAAGCGTGAAGAAGCCTCAATCAGCAGAAGAACGAATGGAGAAAGGGCAGGCACACATTGCCAACATTCGTGCGATGTTCAATAAGAAGTGATGTTTGGCTCTAAATCGAGACCAATAAAAAGGTGACCATGAGGTCACCTTTTTTGAATTTGGTATTTTTAATTACAGATCGGCAAATTACAGGCCGGCAATCATGTGCTCGATAGCATCTTTGATTTCGTCGTCGGAACAGTCCATACATGAACCTTTCGCTGGCATAGCATTGAAGCCGTTGATTGCGTGGTCAGCTAGGATGTCGCGACCTTGGGCAATACGAGGACCCCAGTCACCAGCATCTCCTGTTTTAGGTGCGCCACTTACGCCAGATGCGTGACAAGCGATACAAAAGGTACCGTAAACTGCTGCGCCATCACGAGGGCCTGTTGGTTCTGCGACTACTGGCTCGCTGCCGACTAGGTAAACTTGGCCAACTGGTTTGATGCGTTCAGCAATAGCATCTTGCTTTGCTTCGCTTAGGCCTGAAGCCATAGCGCCAGTTGAAAAGGTTAAAACTGCGATGACAACGCTTAAAATTCGACGAGACATATCCATTAAACTCACTTTACATTCCCAAGGTAAGTACATGCTTACCAATTTATAGTGTTGGAAGGGTGTTTTGGCTTTATCAGCAAAGAGCAACTGTTAAACCAATGTAAATAATGGGTGATTATATCCCGATAAGTTGTTGCAATAAACAACAACTTATAAGCTGCGGTGGGTTGTAGTACTCAAATAAGGGGTTTATCACATATTAACTGTCGAAAAAGAGACCAAACAGAAAAAAAAGTTAAAAAAGTACTAGACGGCATAAGGTGATATACGTATTATTCCACTCCGCCGACAGGGCGTGCGCCTGTAGCTCAGCTGGATAGAGCGTTGGCCTCCGGAGCCAAAGGCCGAAGGTTCGAATCCTTTCAGGCGCGCCATCCGGTCTCTTACTTAGGTAAGTGAGAATTGGCAAAAAGAAATAATGGTGGCTATAGCTCAGTTGGTAGAGCCCTGGATTGTGATTCCGGTGGTCGCGAGTTCGAATCTCGTTAGCCACCCCATTCTTTCTTTACAAAATATCGGTAGCTTCGGCTTCCAGTGTTGATTCATTATTCCCAAGAGTCGATACGAAATTAGTCGGTGAATAGCGCAGCTTGGTAGCGCATCTGGTTTGGGACCAGAGGGTCGGGGGTTCGAATCCCTCTTCACCGACCACTATTTCAATAATCGCTTTTTAAGCGGTTATATAAAAGATTAGTGGTGGCTATAGCTCAGTTGGTAGAGCCCTGGATTGTGATTCCGGTGGTCGCGAGTTCGAATCTCGTTAGCCACCCCATTAATTTTGGTAACTTCATTGAAGTTCCCTGTTTGAGAAATCAAACGAAACGTCTCGGTGAATAGCGCAGCTTGGTAGCGCATCTGGTTTGGGACCAGAGGGTCGGGGGTTCGAATCCCTCTTCACCGACCACCTTAAGAAGCCCTAGTCGAAAGACTAGGGCTTTTTTGCATCTGAAATTTAGATAACTTGAACAGAGTGGGGGTTCGCCTGATGTTCAAAGAATGTCTCTTCACTGACCGCCTTTAAGAAAGCTCATCAGAAATGATGAGCTTTTTTTTATCTGTAGATCACTAGATTGGAACCCAAGTGGGGTTCGCCTGATGTTCAAAGGATGTCTCTTCACTGGCCACCTTAAGAAGCCTCAACTAGCCGTCCGTGTCAGGAATGACGGGGCTTTTTTACATCTCTCATTTCAGTAATCCTCAATTTTTAATGCTGGGACCTCAACCGCTTCGACATCTTGCCTGATGTCACCTCCGTAAATCTCCTCCTTCCATACAATAAGATAGGCTTTTACCCTTTATCTCCATTATGGTGCTTATACGGAGCAGTTTGCTTTATCAAATGTGCAGATCGATATCTAATTTTATATAAAACTCACCACCAATCATTCGACAAATTAATAGGTTTGGTCTAAGGATTTTTATGAAAAGTGAAATTTGACGTTAAATATGTTCTCTAAGGCCTGTATTTGACAGATTTCTTCGAATCTTGTTGTTTAAAAAATCCTTTGATTTATTAAATCTTTCGTTTTTCTTGTTTGTATTTATCAAAAAAATCATATGGTTGAATATGTTGTTGGGTTGGTTTTATCTGGTTATTTTGTTTGCTTAAATTGGTAAAGTTAGCGTTTGTTTCTATAGTGTTAATTGTTTTTTGGAATAATTATTTGATCTTGGTGATTGGTGGGGATATGTGCTTTGAATGATATGTTTAACTCTACAAGTACGCAGTAGTAAGGGGTTTGTGAGTATTTATTATTGGAAATATAATGCTGGTTTTCATTACTATATGCTATTCGAGTGAATACTTATGTGGTATTTTTACTTGCTAAGCGTTTAATGTCGACTTTTTATCCTATTTTTGTTGCTTTTCTGTGAATTATTTGCCAAATTGTCAACCGTATAAAATATCAGAACAATATTCTGGTAAGAATGGATTCAATTTTGCAGACAGGGCAGAAAGCTGCCAAAGCAGTAGAGGTCTGGTAATGTCACTTTTAGAAGTAAAAAATCTTCGTATCGAATACCCATCTCGTCATGGAGTTCACGCCGCAGTGAAATCACTTTCGTTCAACATTGAACGTGGTGAGATTGTTGGCGTTGTAGGCGAGTCTGGTGCAGGCAAATCAACAGTAGGTAATGCTGTGATCGATTTGCTGAGCCCTCCTGGTCGCATTGCTAGCGGCGAGGTATTTCTGGACGGTGAAAAAGTTTCAGGCTTATCTCCTGAACAGATGCGTTCTGTTCGCGGCTCAAAGATTGGTTTTATCTTCCAAGATCCAATGACTTCTCTTAACCCTCTATTCACAGTAGAACAGCAGTTAAAAGAGACGATTCATGCCAACATGAAGGTTTCGGATCAAGAAGCCTACCAGCGCTCATTAGATTTGATGAACCAAGTTGGTATTCCGCAACCAGAAAACCGTTTAAAGCAGTACCCACACCAATTCTCTGGCGGTATGCGTCAGCGTGTTGTTATCGCGATCGCACTGGCAGGAGAACCTGACCTAATCATCGCTGATGAACCAACAACCGCACTGGATGTTTCTATTCAAGACCAGATCTTGGGTTTGATTCGCGACCTATGTATTAAGAAGAATGTAGGTTGTATGTTGGTCACACACGACATGGGTGTGGTATCTAATGTTACCGATCGCGTAGCCGTTATGTATCGTGGTGATTTGGTTGAGTTTGGTCCGACGGCGAAAGTCCTTGGTACTCCTGAACACCCTTACACGCACAGTCTTATCTCCGCGGTTCCGCGTTCAGATCGTAAACTTGATCGTTTTCCTCTTGTGAGCTACATCGAAGAAGCACATGAGATGGAACCACTTGATGTGAAAAACCACTGGTTAGGTCAAAGCCAAGACCACCGTGATTACACTGGTCCACTGTTGAATGTTGAAAACGTAAACTTGCGCTTTACTACCAAGGATTCTTTCTTTGAGAGTCGTCGTGAGTACGTTCAGGCGTCAAACAACGTGAGCTTTGAAGTACACGAAGGTGAAACTTTTGGTCTTGTTGGTGAATCTGGTTCGGGTAAATCAACGATTGCTCGTGTGATTGCTGGTTTGTACGCACCTAACTCAGGTAAGGTAACGTTTGAAGGCGTTGATCTTACGGGACTTAAATCTGAAAAAGAACGTCGCCCAATGCGTCGTCAAATGCAGATGGTTTTCCAAAACCCTTATACATCAATGAACCCTCGAATGAAGATATTCGACATCATTGCTGAGCCGATCCGATTCCATAAACTGACGCGTAACGAGAATGAAACTCGTCAGATCGTTAACGACCTGCTAGAGCACGTTGGTTTAGGCAAGATGGCTGGGGTTAAATACCCACACGAATTCTCAGGTGGCCAACGTCAGCGTATTTCTATCGCTCGCGCCTTGGCAACTCGTCCACGTCTTTTGATTTGTGATGAACCTACCTCGGCGCTGGATGTGTCGGTTCAGGCTCAGATCCTTAACCTATTAAAAGATTTACAAGACGAACTCAACCTAACCATGCTGTTCATCAGTCACGATTTACCGGTTATTCGCCAAATGTGTGATCGTGTTGGTGTGATGCAAATGGGAGAACTATTGGAAGTAGCGCCAACTGAGCAGCTATTCCAATCGCCTCAGCATGAATACAGCAAACACCTAATTTCTTTAATGCCTGAATTTACAGGTTTAAGAGAAGAAAAAGCAGTGGCACAAGCCGCGGTATAAAAATCAGCAGGCTGGAGTTTAGCTTGCTAAAAACAATAAACAGACGCAAATACAACAACTAGGGATCTGGATTCCCGCATGAAGGAGTTATGCAATGAAAACCATGAAAAGCAAATTAGCAGTAGCTTTAATGGCAGCTGGCCTAAGCTTTAGTGCAGCAGCAGCAGATATTACCGTTGGCTACGCAGCTGACCCGGTATCACTTGACCCGCACGAGCAGCTGTCTGGTGGCACACTGCAAATGTCTCACATGGTGTTTGACCCTCTAGTACGTTTCACTCAAGAGATGGATTTTGAAGGCCGCCTAGCATCTAGCTGGGAGCGTGTTGATGAAACGACTTTCCGCTTTAACTTACGTAAAGGCGTGAAATTCCACTCTGGTAACGAACTGACTGCTGATGATGTTGTGTGGACTTTTGAACGTCTACAAGCTTCTCCAGACTTTAAGTCTATCTTCACGCCATACGAAAAAATGGTAAAAGTGGATGACTACACAGTTGAGCTAGTATCAAAAGCGGCTTACCCACTAGTACTACAAACAGCAACCTACATCTTCCCAATGGACAGCAAGTTTTACTCTGGTCAAACAGCGGAAGGTAATGACAAATCTGAGCTAGTTAAGCACGGTAACTCGTTTGCTTCGACTAACGTTTCTGGTACTGGTCCATTTATCGTAACGCAGCGTGAGCAAGGCGTTAAAGTAACGTTCGAGCGTTTCAACGATTACTGGGACACAGAAACTGAAGGTAACGTAGACAAGCTAACACTTGTGCCAATCAAAGAAGATGCAACGCGTGTAGCAGCACTTCTTTCTGGCGACGTTGATATGATTCACCCTGTTGCGCCAAACGATCACAAGCGTGTTAAAAAAGCTAAGAACATCGATCTAGTAACGCTACCTGGTACTCGTATCATTACGTTCCAAATGAACCAAAACAGCAACGAAGCACTGAAAGATGTGCGCGTTCGTCAAGCAATCGTTCATGCGATTAACAATGAAGGTATTGTTAAGAAAATCATGAAAGGTTTCGCGACAGCTGCTGGTCAGCAGAGCCCAACAGGCTACGCGGGTCACAACGAAGATCTCGTTCCTCGTTACGATCTGAAAAAAGCGAAAGAGCTGATGAAAGAAGCGGGCTACGAAGATGGCTTTACACTAACGATGGCAGCGCCTAACAACCGTTACGTGAACGATGCGAAAGTAGCGCAAGCGTCTGCGGCAATGCTGTCTAAGATTGGTATCAAAGTTGATCTTAAGACAATGCCTAAAGCACAGTACTGGCCAGAATTTGACCTATGTTCAGCAGACATGATGATGATCGGCTGGCACTCAGATACTGAAGATTCAGCTAACTTCAACGAGTTCTTAACAATGACTCGCAACGAAGAGACTGGCCGTGGTCAATACAACTGTTCTGGCTACTCAAACCCAGAAATGGATGCGATTGTAGAAGCTTCTAACACTGAAACTGACCCAGTTAAGCGTTCTAAGATGCTGAAAGGCGTTGAAGCAACACTTTACAACGATGCAGTCTTCGTTCCTCTACACTGGCAGAGTGAAGCGTGGGGCGCGAAATCTAACGTAGGTGCAGCAGACGTAGTAAACCCAATGGTTATGCCTTACTTCGGCGACCTAGTTGTAAAATAATCTAGCTTGCTAGAATCGAGAGCCTGAAGCTTTCAGGCTCTCAATATTATTAAGATATAGATTTAAGTTTCGGTATTTGGTCTTCCTTCAGTCTGGCTAAATACCTTTTTTAAGACTGAATTTTTTTGTTGTCTAGTCGCGGATTTCGATTAGATAGTCATGGATAGATAAGGGGCAAGGAATGGTTACGTTTCTGGTCAAGCGCCTGTTTCAGGCACTGATAGTGATGTTTGTGATCAGTTTGGTGGCGTTTGCCATTCAGGATAACCTGGGCGACCCGTTACGTGAGTTAGTCGGTCAATCTGTTTCAGAGGCGGAGCGTCAAGCGCTACGCGATGAACTCGGCTTAAATGATCCCTTCGTTACAAAATACTCTCGCTTTGTAGGCGCAGCTCTACAGGGTGATCTTGGTACTTCATACTTCTTTAAGCGACCTGCAGTTGATGTGATTCTAGATAAACTAGTGGCGACTCTGGAGCTGGTATTTGGTGCTTCTTTAATTATTGTTTGTATGTCGATCCCACTCGGCGTTTACTCTGCTATTCACCCAAAAAGCTTTTTTACCAAATTGATTATGGCAGGCAGTAGTGTCGGTATCTCGGTTCCTGTTTTCTTAACTGCAATCATGCTGATGTATGTGTTCTCTATTGAGCTCGGTTGGCTGCCGTCATTTGGACGTGGTGATACGGCCAACTGGTTTGGTTGGGAGTCTGGCTTCTTAACGCTAGATGGCCTTGCACACTTAGTTCTGCCGAGTATTGCTCTGGCATCTATCATGCTGCCGCTGTTTATTCGTCTAGTTCGTTCTGAAATGCTAGAAGTTCTAAGTTCTGAATACATTAAGTTTGGTAAAGCGAAAGGCCTAGCGCTAAACAAAATCTATTACCAACATGCATTGAAAAACACCATGCTACCGGTACTTACCGTTGGTGGTGTTCAGATTGGTACTATGGTGGCATACACCATTCTTACTGAGACGGTTTTCCAGTGGCCAGGTACAGGTTTCTTATTCTTAGAAGCGATTAACCGAGTGGATACTCCGCTGATTACCGCATACGTTATTTTTGTTGGTCTTATTTTCGTCGTGACTAACACGATTGTTGATTTGCTTTACGGTGTTATCAACCCAACCGTTAACATCACAGGGAAAGGAGCATAATCATGGAACAGACATCGACAGTGCCGTCTCGCTGGGAACGTTTTAAGCAATCTGACATTGTGTATTACTTCTTACGCGACAAAGTGGCAATGGTGAGCTTCGCCATTTTCTCAATCTTCTTGGTGATGGCTCTAGCTGCACCTATCCTAGCGCCAACAGACCCGTACGACGTGACATCGATTGATATCATGGACTCAGAGCTGCCACCATCATGGATGGAAGACGGCGAAGAACGTTTCTTGTTAGGAACGGATGAGCAAGGCCGTGATATTTTATCGACTATGCTTTACGGTTCTCGTCTATCACTGACCATTGGTTTCTTAGCGGTAGGTCTACAACTGACGCTTGGTATTATCATTGGCTTGTCTGCAGGTTACTTCGGTGGCCGTATTGATAGCTTCTTGATGCGCTTCGCAGATGTTCAGCTTTCGTTCTCAACCATGATGGTTGCGATCATTGTCTCGGCCATCTTTAAGGCAAGTTTCGGTAGTGATTTTTATGCACAATACGCTGTGGTGATGCTGGTGGTGATCATTGGTATCGCAGAATGGCCGCAGTATGCGCGTACTATTCGTGCATCAGTATTAGCAGAGAAGAAGAAAGAGTACGTAGAAGCGGCACGTGTGATGGGCTTTAGAGCACCTCGTATCATGTTCCGTCATATTCTGCCTAACTGTTTATCACCGATTTTGGTTATCTCTACAGTACAGGTGGCAAATGCCATCATGTCAGAAGCGGCACTTTCTTTCCTAGGTTTAGGCCTTCCAGTCGACCAACCCTCACTGGGTGCTCTGATTAGTACTGGTTTTAACTACATCTTCTCAGGAGCATGGTGGATCACTGCATTCCCAGGTGTGCTTTTGGTGACATTGGTTCTAGTTATCAACCTACTAGGCGACTGGTTACGTGACGTGTTTAACCCGAAAATCTATAAAGGGTGATAGTTCAGTTTGATTTTTAGTAAAAAAAATCACTAAACTAAGAGTCGTAAGCAATTACGGCTCTTTTTTTGCTTAATGAATTTGGAACTTAGTACCATTGATAGAGTCAATAGTACTTAAAATGGAATTCATGTTTTATCGACATTTGTTCGGTAATAATTAACCCCTAGAGGGTTTAAGTGGTGGTTATGAAGTTGACAATGAATGTTGTATGTCGTGCTGTGGTTAGAAATTATCGTATGGGGCTTATTGCTGCATCCCTGTTGGTATCAAGCCAAGTTAATGCCGAATCGGTTCTATGCGATGCGACTCAGGCAAGCACCAATCAGTTACCACAGCTAGAACAATCATGTCCGATTGGTAAAGGCGTTTGGGGCAATAAAGCGCCTAAACATCATTCAGATAATGAGCTGTTTTGGGTTCAATGTGGTTTGTTGAATAAGCCTTTGTCACTGAGCAAAGCAAAGCCATTGTATGAGAAGATTTCAACTAACGTATGGATGAAGCCCGAAGGTGGAGATTATCGCTGCCTAATTGGTCCTTATTCTACCTTCTCTGATGCGAGAAAAGACTTAGCTCAGGTACGTAAGATTTCTGGGTATGGCGAAGCCTTTATTCGTATGGTTGATAAATCGAAGACCTCTTCTTCACAACCGGTCGTGACCAAAGCAATGAAGTCAAAAACGGCAGAGCCAAAAACGGTTAAGCATCAAGCCCCAGTTAAGGCTAAAGTAGCAGCGAAACCAGCGCCGAAGCCGATAGCTGCTGCTCAAAAAACTGCAGTCGCGAGTGCTGCTGCCATTCAAGCTTTCCCTAGTCATGGTGCAAATTCAGACAATGATCTGAACATTGAAATACGCATGACAGCGAGTGTTGCGGGTAGTAAATATGCGATTCCTTATCTTTTAGGTGATGAACAACAGTTTTATATGGAGCAAGGTAAACCTTGGAGCCGACTCGATTACGACAGTGCCGAATTAGTATGTGATAAGATTAATATGACGCTGTTGACTGAAAAGCAGTGGCAAAGTCTCTTAGGGTCGAAGGTCATGGAAAATCAGAACTGGCCAATGCATCTACCTTATTGGGGAGCGGATAAAAAAGGCCTGTTTACTAACGGTAACGTAAACCAGCTTAAAGGCTCCTCACTACTTAATGTGATGTGTGTGAAATAACGAAGACGTGCGTAATACCAAATAAGCCTCAGCCATTGCTGGGGCTTTGTTGTTTATACGCCTTTCTTTTCAATATCAGGTCTATTTCCGGATACTCGGATTTTCAATACAAATTTGATTAAAAATAGCTAAAAATTGTTCAAATAGAGCAGTTGGTGCGTAGAAAACCATAACTCAAGCAATAAGGTGATTGAGATTATGAGTTTGAAGAAACGATTAGAAGACGTAGCCCCGCGTTTTGAAGCCGGATGTAAATACGAAAAGCTTTACCCTGTCTATGAGGCGTTTGCCACCATCTTTTATACGCCCGGCAACGTAAACCGAGGCTTGACCCATGTTCGAGATAGTATCGATCTCAAGCGAATTATGATTCTGGTGTGGCTGGCGACTTTCCCTGCCATGTTCTGGGGCATGTATAACGTCGGGCACCAGAGTGTCTCGGCACTTACATCCAGTTATCAACTTAACGAACTTACCTCGGTTATTGAGAGTAGTTGGCGCTTGTCATGGGCATTTGCTGATGCACAGTCATTGATAGTAAGTAGCTGGGGAAGTCAAATGCTGCTCGGGGCTCTCTACTTCTTACCCGTTTACGCGACAGTTTTCGTCGTCGGTGGTTTCTGGGAGGTGCTGTTTGCCGTTGTACGTAAGCATGAGGTCAACGAAGGATTTTTTGTTAGCTCGGTTCTCTTTGCCTTAATTCTTCCACCGACTATCCCGTTATGGCAAGCAGCGCTAGGTATCACCTTTGGTATCGTTGTCGCGAAAGAGCTGTTTGGTGGCACAGGGCGAAATTTCCTTAATCCAGCGCTTGCTGGTCGAGCCTTTCTCTACTTTGCCTATCCTGCCAACATGTCGGGAGGTTTAGTATGGGTGGCAGCCGATGGTTATTCTGGTGCAACACCTTTAAGCCAATGGTATGAAGGTGGTGGCGCGTCACTCATCAATAACATGACTGGCGAGGCGATCACTTGGATGGACGCCTTTATCGGTAATATTCCGGGTTCGATGGGCGAGGTTTCTTCATTGCTTATCATGTTGACGGGGCTGATTCTGATTGTCATGAAGATCGCCTCTTGGCGCATTGTTGCCGGTGTGATTATCGGTCTCGTCGTGACTTCGAGTTTGATGAACTGGATTGGCTCTGATACCAACTCGATGTTCTCGATGCCGTTCTACTGGCACTTTGTATTGGGCGGTGTTGCCTTTGGCACTTTCTTTATGGCAACCGACCCAGTTTCTGCCGCGTTTACTAATCAGAGTAAGTGGGCTTACGGGATTCTGATCGGTGTGATGACGGTCGGTATTCGAGTGCTCAACCCTGCTTATCCAGAGGGCATCATGTTGGCGATCTTGTTTGCTAACCTTTTTGCTCCGCTGTTCGACTTTGTAGTGAAAGAGCAAAACATCAAACGCAGGCAGAAACGAACATTGCGCTGATTTCAGTGCAGATAGGGAAAGCGATTCCCATAAGAAAGGCTTGCATCGCTGCAAGCCTTTCAATTTTTATTGCGATTGATTTGAAGTTGATTTAACTCCACTTCAAATCAATTTCGAATGGTTGGGTGTTACCACAATGCTCACCGCACATCTCATCGTATGCACTGTTGTGTATCAGCATTGCTGACGATACGCCTTGATCACTGAAGTGGTCGCGGGCTTGGTTAACACTCAAAAACTTCATTGGGTGCTGGTGGTCGTCTTTGATTAATTGCTTTTGCTCGCCAATGATTTGGTAAGCCAAGTAGATCCCGCCTTCAAATGATTCAATGAGTAGATTCATAACAAACTCCATGTTGTTCTCGATAGTTCTTTGTTTCTGTATCTACGTTGATGGTTGTTTGAAGGTTCATGTGTGTTAAAAATGAAAAAACCAGAAGCTCAGCTTCTGGTTTATTAATAAGTAATCAAATTAACTCAAAGGTTAGTTGATTTTTTGCATGATGCTCACACGGCCTGTTGTTGATCCGTCTGGAGTCATTTTACGGCGAGTTAGCAACCCTTCATCCCAGTTAGTACCAGCAGGTTGGTATTCCCATTTAATGATGTATTCTTGGTTATTACCATTTGCATCAACAGGACATTTATCTCCTGAACCAGGAATATAATCATTGTCAGTATCATCACAGAAGCGCACAACTGAGTTTAAATCTGTCAGGGTTGCTTTTGATTCACGTCCCGAAATGTTAAACCACCAATAGTCAATTGCAGCAAGCTCTTCATAGGTATACTTCTTGCCTGAGTCTTCAAGATCTGCCGGTGAGTTTGCATTGCACTCTTTCCCTGATACGGTAGCGCCCTCAGAATCAAATACCATTCTCATGACAGCATTTTGTCCATCAGCGCAAATCTGAGTGGTATCCCAAGAGCCAGTAAAGTCTACGTACCTTTCGTCGCTAGGTGTTTCTACGTGATAGTAGAAATTCAAACTTTCTTCGATACGCTTTGCTTTACTTGATTCGCTTGATGGGTCGCTTAACTCTGTTTTTGAACGAATCTGTGTGTATATTTTTGTAATTGGGTCATAGCTACCTGAAAGAGTTTCATATTGGTATGAAGGGGTTGCATCGCCTTCATCTCGATCATCTTCCAGTTTGTTTGGCGTGTAGTGGTTGAGGACTTGTTGATTCCCTTCAATGAAAGGTGCCCAACCGTAACTCTCTGGTTTAGGTGTTGTATTTTCTTTGCTTTTATCAAGTAGAAGGTAAGAAAACGGAGCGTTTAGGGTGAAGTCTGGGTGAGCTGTTTGATTGCAGCCTGCAGAACTCCCTGCCAATACACAGCTGATGTACTTTTCAGCGTCTGCGTATGACAATAAAGAGTCGCTGTCATTTACAGCAATAAGACCATTGGCTGAATCTTGATAAGTGAAGTAAGGCGTGCCACGTGTATGTTCAAACACAGCTTTAGGGAGCATTTTGTCAGCGTGAACTAACATTGTTTTGTCGTTAGGGCGGTTGTTTGGATCGTTAATATCATACTGTCTCACCATGATTGAGCGAATAAATTGCCCATTTTTCGCTACAAATGGATTGGCATCAGCGCTGCCGCGAACAGTCCCTGATTTTTCTCCGAATGCTTTCTCCATATGAGCCAATGCTTCAGATTCATTAGTAATTGAAGTGACTCCCATCGCTGTTAGGAAGTCTGTAACAGAATCACGGTCATCTAGACTTAGGTTTTTCATCTTCGCTAACGTCGCAGCATCAGGTTCGCGCAACGCATCTGGAATTGTCAGTACTTCATCAGAAGCGCTACCAAATTGGTTATCTAAAGACTGAAGTAGAATTGCTAAATTTAGAGCTCGGTCGTATTTGCCCGCCGCTTCAAATGGTGTCAGTACATCACGGTTTGATGCTGCCCCTACTTTCAAGCCATTTTCACCACCAATGAAGAAGGTCACCGTATCGTCAGACTTAGCGGTAAATTCGCCTTCGCTGTTTGTGATGCCCTTTGAACCAGAGCTAGTGCTGTAGTAGATACCTTCAACAGCGGCATCGATAAATTTGTTGGTTGTTGTTGATGGTTCTGTCGGTGTTGTGACACCTGAATTAGAACTGTCGCTACCACAACCTGTTAAAGCCACTGCAATCGCTGCTGCGAGAATACTCACTTTTTTCATTACTCGTACATCCTTCATGTATTAGAGCTAATTGTTTTTTTTATGCGTGTAATTTTATAGCGCGCGATTGTAGTTTGATCTTGATTCCAAGTTAAGTATGTAAAATGCTGTTCGGTTAATAAACATCCCAACCATACGGTAAAAAACAAAAAAAGCCGACATAGGTCGGCTTTTGTATAATATTTCTTTGACTTACAGTGGTTTATCGCATGGTAGTATACTACCAACACAGGTCGATTCTGAAATAAATCTGGAAAGGTTAGTGTGATAAGGCTTACGAGCCTTTTCCAGAAAAACAGCATTCTTTAGCTGTTTTTCCTAAATCTTGAACTTTGATGCTATCAGTTTCCAGAAAATTAGTCACTTCTTGAAAGCTTGATTTTAAGAAGTGGAGAGGCAGGTGCCTTGTAGCGGCAAGCTCATTTTTGCCCCGAAGTGTTTTAAGAAGCATGGTTTGCTTAATAAGCATTGGTAATGATTTTAGGCCCTAACTAGAGTTTGCTAGACTTAGGCAAAGAGCACATCATGGTGGACGAATGAACTACTTTGCAGAGGACCCCTTCTAGGTAATGTAAACCTGGAGGGTAAATGAAAAAACTTAAGCAACAGTACCGAAGCCATATCAAGGCGCATGGCACTTATCTATGGGATGTGTACCCGAACGTGCGTAGCGGAACACATAAGCATTTTTCAACTAAGCAAGAGAAGAGCTACTTTTTCCTACACAAAGTTGAGTGTCTTGGATACCCAATCAAACTGCGAGCAGCTAGAGGGAAAGCACTAGCTAACCCGTGGGATGATTATCCTGCATACGTATACGACGTTGCGAAGTGCTGGAAGCATAATTCAAGAAGACGCCACCAGTACTACAAATAAACATCATTAAGCCTCGCTATTGCGGGGCTTCTTTATTACCCGTCAGCTTATTCAATTTGAAGCTATTACAAGATTTTGCCCCAAAATCAGTTAGCTCCGTACCAGTACGTAGTTCTATGTCCTTGGTATTCCGATATTTTTACTAAAACGACTTTTTGTGTGAGGAACTAATTGGTATGCGGTTGCATATAACGGTATGCTAGCTAGATGGACTAAAAATCCCCTCTACTCATGAGATAAAATAATGCCTGAAGCAAGTATAAGTAATAAGTGGTATAAGTTTGACTTTCATACCCACACCCCTGCGTCTTTAGATTACCGAGAACCAGATTCTCCTACCGCAAGAGACTGGTTACAAAGTGTTATGACTGCGAAACTAGATTGCGTGGCAATCACAGATCACAACACAGGTGAATGGGTTGATATTCTAAAGAGTGAGTATAGTGAGGTACAATCAGAAGATTGGTTTCGCCCAGTAACCATTTTCCCCGGGTGTGAACTAACTTTGTCCCTAGGTGCTACGCGCATACACTTATTGGCAGTATTCGACCCAAGTGCAACAACAGAAGACATCACTAGATTTTTGGGTAGTTGTGAACTTCAAGGTTCTTTTGGAGACCCAGAAAATTGTTTTACTACCCTTTCAATAGAGACCGTAGTAAAAAAGATTAGAGATGCTAATGGTATTGCAATACCTGCTCATATCGACATTACCAAAGGCCTTCTTCACAACGTAACAAGTACAAATCCAGATCTCAAAAAACACTTGTCACTATTTGAAAGTGCACAGTTTATTGACAGTTCGTACCAAGAAAATGAATCAATACATATTGAACTGAGAAAAGATACTGCACATTTAGCTATGGTTCGAGGTTCTGATGCTCATACACTAAGAGAGTTGGGGGCTAGCTATAGCTGGATTAAAATGGGGAGTCCAAATAAAGATGGACTTGATTTTGCGGTAAGAGATCATGCTTTTTGTGTTCTAAACCAAGAAGAAAATCCCAATAAAATTCCTCGTTCGTATATAAAGTCCTTAACTGTAAAAGGGATGCGTCATTGTGGTATGAACCCACAAAACGTTCCAACAGTTCAGTTTCACCCTTTATTTAATTCCATTATTGGTGGAAGAGGTACCGGAAAGTCAACATTTATAGAGGCTTTACGGTTGTCGCTGGGACGCAGTGAAGATACTGAAGAACTTACAAGCGTACACCAAGACATATCTGCATTTGTCGAAGGAGTAACTACTCCAACAACTGATATTGAGATTACGCTCAAAAGAAATTCTTCTGACTATAAGGCCAACTGGAAGAGAAGTTCACCTATTAGCTTTGAAAGGCTTAATGAGGGAAGTTGGATTGTTGATGAAGGAAGTATCAAAGAAAGGTTCCCTGTAAACATATACAGTCAAAAGCAGATCAATGCTTTATCCTCAAACCCTAATAGTTTACTAGAGCTTGTAGATCGGTCACCACTGGTTAATATCTCAGAATGGCGTGATAATTTTGATGAAAAACGAAGGTCATACTTACAGTTATGTTCAGATGAAGTTGAGCTAAACCGGAGTATTGCTCAAGAAGGTGCGAAGCGTTCCAGACTAATGGAAGTCTCCAGTGACATCACGAATTTTGAATCAGGAGGCCATAGTCAGATACTGTTTAGAAATCAGTTGATGTCTAGTGTTACTCGAACTCTTGAAAATGCTGGTGACGTTAGCGAAATAGCAACAAAGTTTGATGAACTTTGCCAGCTCCCAAGACCAACGTTAGATTTGTCGCCTCATGAACTTCCGTTCAATGTACTAAAAATAGATCTTGAGGCCATTCATGCTGTTTTTGACCGTGAAATAACAAATATTTTTACAGAGCTTGAACAACTAAAACTAAGATTAGAGCAGGCGAAAATTCGGCGGGAATCATCGATTGAAAACTCGAACTGGATGGTTGTGAAAAAGCAGTCTGAGCAACGTTATCAAGATATCGTTGCAGACTACGAAGAACGAGGAGTTGAATTCAACTCGCAAGAGTATGAAGAGTGGTTGAGAGAAAAAGAAACTATAGAAGTACAGCTTGCAGCTATTGAAGAAGATAAGCTTAGAAGAGAAAGCATACTTGAGGAAAAGGAAGAGCTACTTTCAGAAATCCGCGGCTTGAGAAGTGAGCTTCAATCTAATCGCCAGCAATTTATAGATGAAGTGCTTTCAGATAATGAATATGTTCAGATGACTATTCGTCCTTTCTCCGATGTATCTAAAGTTGAACGAACATTTAGAGAATTGATAGGGAATGAACGCTTTGCTTCTGTGATCTATGAACCTGAAAACGAAAACACCCTTCTTCACGGACTGATACACTCGGATAGTACATATGACGCCAAAATTGAAGCACACAAAAATCTAATAGATACGTTGACACAGCTAGTCAATGGTATCGAGCCCGATGGTTTCCGTGGAGATCGTAGATTTATTGAGTTTCTAAAAGAAAAATATGCATCACAACCAGAGTTTTTAGCTAGATTGGCCTGTTGGATACCTGATGACTTTTTGGAAGTTAAGTACTCTCAGCGTGGGAATGGCACCCAATTTACAAGTATAAATAAGGGCTCTGCAGGACAAAAAGCAGCGGCGATACTTGCTTTTCTGCTAAGTCATGGTGACGAACCGATAATTGTTGACCAGCCAGAAGATGACTTAGATAACGCCTTAGTTTATAGCTTAATTGTAAATCAGATACAAAGTAACAAAAAACGGCGACAAATTATTATAGTGACACATAACCCAAATATCGTAGTGAATGGTGATGCTGAGCTAGTCAATGTTATGGAGTTCAGAGGTGGGCAAGTTCAGATTAAGACGAGTGGTAGTCTCATCGAACAAAATATAAGAGATGAAGTCTGTGAGATTATGGAAGGGGGGCGTGAAGCATTTAACAAACGCTTCCAGCGAATCTCACAATTGTAATGAAGATGGCTTGCACCTAATGAAAGAGAATTGCCAAGTACAATCTTGGCAATTTATGCCGGTGATATATCTAAGGTATTGGAGATAGTCCAACCGATTGAGCGCAAGAAAAAGCCTTTTGCAATAGCTGAGATAATCCAAGTATTGCTAAATTAGCAACCTCACTAACACAGAATTGTCCAAAAATGAGTTTGAAAGCGTAGATTTGGATAGGTAATGGTAAGCCCACTCAATTGTCATTCAAGTGGGCTTCTGTGGAACTACTTAATTGATACCACCTTACTCCTTTTTAGCTTGGCTAGATTCTCTCGAAGCTCAGCATTCTCATATTCCAACTCATCAATACGAGCCAGTGCCTTAACTAACTTATCATTCAGGTGATGCTGTGCAGCCGCAAACAGAGCTAACTTCTCTCGCTCCGCCTCATACTTGTCTTTGAAGTTACTTTTAATGCGCTTTTGCTCTTTGAGCTTACTCCGCACCGCTTGGATTTCTGGCTGAACGTATTCGCCTTTCCCTTCTGCAATATCAATCTTGGTCTGCTTCACCTTCTCAACAAACTCAGGGTAGTAATAACCACTGCCATTGCCGAGTTTCGCTTCTTCCTCAACCGCTCTCACGCTCAATTTGCGGCTTTTAGGGATATGCTTCGGCTTACCATTGGCGATTCGGTCTAGCGCTGCTTCAAGGGCGACTAATGTATTTTCACTCTTACCCATGCTTAAACCTCCGTGATATTGAGTTCGGCTTCAAAAGGCGTAAATTCCATCCCAAAGTCACGCATGACGTTTTCTGCCGCTCTAATTTGAGTGATGTAATGGCTTCTATCTGTGACCGTAATATCGTCTCCTGTTTCCATGTAGGCCGACAAACTACGATGTTTCTTTTGCCACCACTTGGCTTGTTGCTCATCAATGATGCTGCTTCCAGACGAACAATCAACGCAAAACTGCGGTGCAACTACGCCATCCATATCGCAATCATAGCCACTCTTACAGTAGCTATGCAGTGAGCCATGAAGCGTGAGTTTTCCGTTTTTTACCGCTTTATAAATGGTGTCCCAAGAGCTGTAGATTGTAGGGATATCACCTCGCATCTTCATGATAGCTTTGCCATGTGCGCCTGATAATGTTTCATCAGAATGCCACTGTTTGAAAATTTTATTGGCAGTGGATTCAGCGTTAATCTCATCTAGCGTTTGTTGAATTTTCGGATCGACCTTTAAATCACGAAGGCTGGCTAATTTCCCACCATTGGTGTACCACTCTGTCATCGCCAGATACAAGTGCTTGAACTGCTGCTTGAGTGCAACCAGTGAACTTAATCGGTTTTTAATGCAGTAAAATGCCAAGGTGCGTCTAAACTGGTGAGTCGAAAACCACCAAGGTTGATTAACTACAATTTGCTTTTCAATTTTGAGTAATGACCGAGGGTTAGATTCTATGCATTCTTGGTAATCTTCTTCAGTAACAACAAAATCAAATTGCTGACAAAATTGGCGTAGTCGAGAGTTCCAATCGGTAATAAATTTGGGCGCATGAGAGCGGTATTTTTGATTTACCCAAAGCGAATTTGCGTATTTCTCATCGGGGTATTGCACTTCAGTTCGCCACTTTTTAGTGAGGATGGACATCAAATCAATCGCGGTTTTTGACACCGCTGCTGTGACCCACGTTTCTCGTTTTTCACCCAATTTAAACGTATGGGATTGAAGAAGGTGGTGTACACGGCCACTCAGTGAGTCTTGGTAATAACTGTTCGGAGTGAGCTTGTCGAGTTCGCTATCACGCATACCACTAAAGCCGCCACACACAATGTAACTCGCCGTGATTAGTTGCCCTAAGTATCGCTTAAAATCATTGCCATTCTTTAAGGGGATATTGGTTAGCTTTGTTGCCAGTGGCTTAATCAGTTCACTTTGTTGCTTAGGTTGATAGTTATGAATAGCGATAGAAAACTTGTGGGTATCAATGCTCCCATCGGAATTCATGAATGTGAAGACACCGCCAGCCTTCATCTTATCCTCTAGGGTTTGCTTACTCTGTATGTGGTTATCTTGGAGGCCTCGTTCAGTCTCGGCAATGAGTACAGCATAAGGAAGTGCTTCTTCAATAAGAGTTATTGCTTTGCTATAGATAGCGTGACACAGGCGCTCAGGAATAACTAATGTTTGTTGTTCTTCGATGCTACTTAATCGTCTAGCTTCTTTATTTGATGCGATAGGAATAGTTCCCAAGGTTATCTTGTGCCAGTTAGTGAACTCAATGGCTTTATTGATACTTACAAACATTTTTTCAAGCGTGCTAGAACTCAGCTCTTTTTCTATAAGGTAATCATCGAATTTTAGACGCATATTAGGGGACGAAAGCGCAGAGATAGATTGTACTCTTTCTTGTTCGAGAAATCGGTAGGTAGTCTTAAAGCTACTAAGCCGAGAGTGAATAGATGTGAATTTTGGTGCTTTCCTTTTTTGAGGAGATAGATTAAATAGCCAACCGTAAGTGAACAACTTCAACTCTCGTTGTAATTCTGGATGGGTATCTAATGCCGAAAAATTAAGATTGTTCTTTTCTTTTTTACGTGAAAAAGCAAAGCAATCCCAGATGTTTTGGCCGAAGGTGGCGGTGATGTTACCGTCCTTATCACGACAAACCACTACAGCATCCAATTCGTCGAATCGCTTCTCATGGTACAAGGTGATAATATCGGTAGGCTGGATTTTATGCTCAACGGGAAAGTCAGCAAGATACAAATGGTCAGTATTGAATTTATCGTTGCTCATTTGGATGTCTCCTGTGATGGAATGAGGCTAAGCACTGATTCGGCATCATCCCAGTTCGGATGTAAGCCCTCATCGTCCATTTTTTCTTCGGCCGCTTTAAGTAGAGAGGACTTGATGTTTGGCAGAATACGCGTCTCAATAAACGCAATGATGTCTTCAAAGTTCTGCTTGTAGTGATGAACATCAAGATGGCGATATAGGGATTCTTCAATACAGCTTTTGAAGCTTAATAGGCACCAAATATCTGAGAGAGATTGAACTATTACCTGGTCTGGGCAACCGAAACAACCAAGTAAGTCGGCACACGCCAACCTCTCACCGTCTTTAATCAATCCATGCTTGAGAGCTTTTCTTGTGTACTTTTCTGACTTTTCACCAAAAGGCTCAGAGCAACTTCCTCCGTTCGGAGTACGACTCAAGTTAGGGAGGTTGATTTTGTTTTCTGCCTCGATAACCAACACATCAATGCCTAAGCTTTTTTTGGCTTCTTTCGTGCTTTCACCTTGCTTAATCTCTTGCTCTCGCAAGGACATCGCATCTTGCATCATCCCATTATTGGCAGCTCGGTTGCCCTTGCTGTAGCTTTTCTTTCTCGTGTTAGAGGTGTTGTTGAGCATGATGTTGTTCACTAACTCACCCTGATGGTAAGTTGTGATTTGTGCGCCTGTTTCTCGAAAGCGGCTAATCATAGGGCGTAGACGGCATCGAGTTTGGTCGATAAAAGAAAAGTGCTTCTCTACCCATCCTTTCCAGAAACTTTGCAATGTCATACTTTTGATTTGAGCGTGCTGTTTTGATACCACTGTTTGTAATAGTGTGGCATTGGAATCAGTCGAAATAAGGCGTGATGCTTCGAGCAGCGTATCAAAGAAGCTCATTGTGTATTTAGGTATATCCAACTCATGACCGCCCATTTCAACTTGGATGGTTTTGAATGCTCGACGCTTAAAAGCGGGCATGGTGTACCAAATTTCACCGACTGATGTAGAGGCGTTATCTGGTTGCTTTAGTTGGAACAAGTCACTGGTATTGGCGTAGGTGTAGTAAGCCAGCAGGTACGTGCCAGCACACATCATTTTACTGATACCACCACATATTTTATAACGTTTCCCTTTCCATTTAAACGTCATAGTGGGCCTGCTCTTATGTGCATTTATATGCTTTTCAGGACTATCAATAAACTGCTTTGTAGTTTGCTTAAATAGACTGCGCAAAAAAGGTAGTAATTGATTTAAATCACTGCGAGTATAAGCCTCAAAGGGCTCACAGTCGCTTCTATCTATGATGGCGATATTGTCAAAGTACGTACTTGGCAGATCTAAGTAATCACTAAATAAGCGCAAAATTTGAGTGCGTTTAGTACCGTAGGTGGATCGTTTTATTTTTCCAAGTAATACCTCTTTGTAAAGAGATTCAAAGTAAGCTTCAGTGGCGTGTTGTGTGAACGCCTCTTCATTATTTTCATCGCACCAACGAAGATAGTGAGAGCATTTATTGTATGCATTGTACAGTGATTGGTGGCTTTTTCCTTCATCTACAAAATCATCGAAGCGAGACTTCATTTGAAGGATAAATCCTTCCCTATTTGCATTCTCAAATTGATTTCCCTTTTGTAATAATGCAGTTAAAGGAAAGCCTTTAAACATGAAGCGATTAAAGTCAGTCAAGCGGTTGTCGTCTAGTTGAAAACAAAGCTCTGGTTTCCAGCCGTGCAAATAAGCGATATTACTCATTCTCACCGCCTAACGCTTCATGCATGATGCCGTCTAAGATGCCGAACTTGACTTTGAAAGCCTCTTTGCGCTTCAAGTAGCGCAAGTATTTCCAAGTGGTTGATTCGTTTCGGTGTCCCATCCATCCCATCAGTAGTCCCAAGCTTTCTGATGAAGATAGCCCTGCTTCAAGCATGTCATTGAGTCGATAAGTGCCATAAGTCGAGCGCAAGTCATGAAAGCGATGTGTGAATGTGGGGTAGGTCTGTTTTATCTCGGCTCTTAGCTCTGTCCAACGAGCCTCGATCGACTTAGCGGTTACGGGGTTGCCTTGCTCACTGACGAACAAAGGTTCGTGACGCTCAGATAGCTCCAATCGCTCAAGCGCCTCTTTCTTTAGCGTGTTAGCCGTTTCTGGTAGTGCTTCAAGTTTTTGGTCAAGCTTGTTTACCCGTTTGATCCTTCGCTCTGAAACGCGATATTCATTCAATGTCGATAACAACTCGGCAGAGATTTCTACTTGGCGAGATTTAAGGTATTTGGTCATCACACCGGTGGCTTGAGGTGATAGCGACAACTCAAAGCGGTGCCTACTTTCAGCTACCGGTGTCGCTGTATCGATAGCTTTCGTGGATAACGTGGCTATCTCTTGGATACGCATACCCGTATCAAGAGAAATAAGCACCTGCAAGCGCAGCTCCTCTGAAGCCTTGGGCAGATATTGAGTGAGAATACTCAGCAGCTCTTGGCTCAGCGGAGTGAGAGGCCGGATATTGCTACTGTCGGCATCTTTGGGGACTTTAATGCGTAGGTCACTTGTTTCTATGGTAAAAGTGGGTGAAACGTGAGCCAACATTCCCGTACTCTGAACAGAAACAAATTCCATTTTGAATGGCGCTTCTTTCTCGTTCTTTATCTTTAGATAACCGTCATGCATCAACCACTTATAGTAATTGACGATTTGGTTCATGCGAACGCTAGCAGTGCTATGCGCCAAGTCACCCTTTTTAATCTGCTTTAGTAGGTGAGAGCGAAATAGATACGTTGGTTTTAGCCTTTTGACGGGAGGGAATGTATCCCATGCTAAGTTCTCATCTTCAAGGAATTGATAATAGGCATAAAGAGCTTGGGAGCAGGGACTAAGGTCTTTAGCATCCTTAACCGCTTTTTGGTAAAAGAGGTAGCTATTAGCTTCATGGTTGAATGAACCATCACCATTAAACAGAGTTGGTAGGGAGCCAATATTCCCCTTCGTCTTAACAGGAGAGCATTGGCAGGTGTTGTCACTGATTGATAGTTCTGTCTGTTTATAGACATTGCTTGATTGTATGAGAAACATAAATTCACCTAGAAAACCACTGACCATACATACAGCATAGTCAGTGATTGATTATTTTCCAGATTTATTTATGTGTGTAAGATGCTTTTCCTACACTAACCCGTCATGGTAACGAATTCTTCGCTGCCCGTTGGGTGAATTGCCACAACAGAGTCGAAATCTGCTTTGGTTGCGCCCATTTTCATTGCAACGCCGAAGCCTTGAATCATTTCATCAACAGTAAAACCGATGCCGTGTAGGCCAACGACAGTCTCTTCTTCGCCAGCACATACTAGCTTCATCTTACAAGGTTGACGGTGCTGAGTGACTGCAGTGTACATTGCAGTAAAACCAGACGTGTATACCTTGATGTTGTCTTTGCCGTATTGCTCTTCAGCTTCTTGAGTCGTTAGACCAATAGTGCCGATAGGTGGGTGGCTGAATACAACAGTAGGAACGAGCGTGTAGTCCATCTTCGCGTTCGTTTGACCGTTGAATAGGCGTTCAGAAAGTTGACGACCGGCTTTAACTGCAACAGGTGTTAGCTCGATACCGCCTTCCATGATGTCGCCAACACAGTAGATGCCAGGAACGTTGGTTGCTTGGAACTCGTCTACTTTGATGTAGCCACGGTCGTTAGTTGCAACGCCAGTTGATGCTAGGTTGATAGCGTCAGTGGCTGGGTGGCGACCGATAGCCCAAATTAGGTGGTCAACGTTTTGAGTGTTGCCGTTCTCAAGGTGCAGAGTCAGTGTGCCATCTGCTTCTTTCACTACTTCTTTAGGAACAGAGTGCGTGTGAAGTGTTGGGCCTTCCGCTTCCATTACTTCAACCAGTGTTTCAACAATCATTGGGTCGAAGCTGCGAAGTGGTGACTCTTTACGACAGAACAAGTGTGTCTCTGTGCCAAGTGCACTTAGTACGCCTGCGATTTCTACTGCGATGTAGCCTGCGCCGATTACAGCAACACGTTTAGGTTGCTCCATCAGATCGAAGAAACCGTTTGAGTCGATACCGTGCTCTGCGCCAGGGATGTTTGGAATGGTTGGACGACCACCCACTGCGATTAGGATGTGATCCGCTGTGTAGTGTTCACCGTTAACTTCAACGGTTTTTTCATCTACAAACTTAGCAAAGCCTTTGATTACGTTTATTTTGTTATTACCAAGAACGCGATCGTAAGATTGGTGGATACGACCAATGTACGCTTGACGGTTTTCAACCAGTTTGCCCCAGTTGAAGCCTTTTACGTCAACGTCGAAGCCGTAGTCTTTTGAATATAGGTTGATTGCTTCAGCAACTTGAGCACCGTGCCACATAACCTTTTTAGGAACACAACCAACGTTTACACAAGTACCACCAAGGTCTTGAGCTTCGATAAGTGCAACTTTTGCACCGTGCATTGCTGCGCGGTTAGCTGATGCGATGCCGCCTGAACCGCCGCCGATACAGATGTAATCAAAATGAGTCGCCATTACTTTCTCCATTTATTGAAGGCTGTGGGTACAGTGAGCGCACTGAACACCTACGTCCTATAGATTCTTAAATTGTCTAATTATTATATTGAGGGCAGATCGGTTGAACTCAATCTCCCTGTTTAAAATTTATTCGTGTACGTCACAATCTGCTGAATATTCGTCAGAGCATGACGTTAAGTTCGAGATTACTCGGGTACGATCCACTCTACTTTGAAGTGACCGGTTGCCGGCGCAATTGCTTCCTTCAAGAATGGAAGAATTTCGTTCATTTGGCTTTCTAGCTTCCAAGGCGGGTTGATAACAATCATGCCTGATGCTGTCATGCCACGCTCGTTGGTGTCAGGTGATACGCCAAGTTCGATTTGTAGAATCTTGTTGATGCCTAAGCCTTCAAGTCCTTCGATCATGTCTTCGATATCACAGCGGTTTACCACTGGGTACCAAATTGCGTAGATACCAGTTGCCCAGCGTTTATGGCTTTGAGCAATCGCAGTCACAACATCACGATACTCTTTTGCCAGTTCGTAAGGCGGATCGATTAGCACCAAACCACGACGCTCTTTTGGTGGCAGGCTGCCTTTTAAGCGTTGGAAGCCATCTTCTTTATAGATAGACACCTGACGATCGCGGTGGAACTCTTGCTCAAGCAGCGGGTAATCGGCTGGGTGAAGTTCGGTCAGTACCATGCGGTCTTGGTCACGCAGGTGCGCACGTGCTACACGTGGTGAACCTGGGTAAAAACGCAGTTTTTCGCCATTGTTGAGTGCTGAGATAGACTCAAGGTAGCTTTGAATGTCTTCAGGAAGTTCTGTTTGTGCCCAGACGCGGGCAATACCTTGTTTGTATTCGCCCGTTTTTTCAGACCATTCATGCGTTAAGTCGTAACGACCTACACCAGAGTGAGTGTCATGGTAAACAAAAGGCTTATCCTTCTGTTTCAAAGAATTAAGAATAAGGCTCTGTACGATATGCTTTACTACGTCGGCATGGTTGCCCGCGTGGAAGCTGTGGCGATAACTTAACAAATTAAACTCTCGTAACACTCTCGAATTAGAGTGTGGTTAGTGTAGGTGGGGTTAATTTGACTATTATAACCCCCAATGGACCATAAATTCTCGAACAATTCAGGAACAGCTGTTCGCAATATGCAGTTAGTTATTGGTTCTACTATTGAAATTTGCCTTCATGGGCACTATTTAATAACTATTCGCAGGTGATTTTTTAGGGCGATCCTTAGCCTGATGACTGTAAGGCGACCTCATTACAAAAAAGACGAAAGTCTCTAAAGCCAAAGGAATGTTTATATGTCTAATCCGCTATTAACCTTCACGGACTTACCTCCGTTTTCACAGATCAAACCTGAGCACGTTAAGCCAGCGGTTGAGCAAGTGATTGAAGAGTGTCGCAACAAGATAGAACAAGTACTTGAAGGTAATACTTCACCAAGCTGGGACAACCTCGTTGCTCCAATTGAAGAAGTGGATGATCGTTTAGGCCGTATTTGGTCACCTGTAAGCCATATGAATTCTGTGATGAACAGCGACGAACTGCGTGACGCTTATGAGAGCTGCCTGCCTGTACTTTCTGAGTACGGCACGTGGGTCGGCCAACACAAAGGTTTGTTCGAAGCGTATAAAGCGATCAAGGCGAGTGAGGCATTCTCGGCATTAGACCAAGCTCAACAGAAAACCATTACCGACGCACTGCGTGACTTTGAATTATCAGGCATTGGCTTACCCGCAGACGAGCAGCACCGCTACGGCGAGATCAGCAAGCGTCAGTCTGAGCTGGGTTCTCAATTCTCAAACAATGTGCTTGATGCAACCATGGGTTGGAGCAAGCAAGTTACAGACGTGGCTGAACTGGCTGGTATGCCTGAGTCGGCATTGGCAGCAGCACAAGCCGCGGCACAAGCTAAAGAGCAGGAAGGTTATCTACTGACTCTGGACATCCCTTCATATCTACCAGTGATGACGTACTGTGATAACCAAGAACTGCGTAAAGAACTGTACGAAGCCTACGTAACTCGCGCTTCAGATCGCGGTCCAAATGCTGGTAAGTGGGACAACACTGAGATCATCACTGAACAACTTAAGCTGCGTCACGAGATCGCACGTATGCTTGGCTTTAGCACTTACAGTGAAAAATCTCTGTCGACTAAGATGGCAGAAACGCCAGACCAAGTACTTGGTTTCCTTAACGACCTAGCAGTAAAAGCCAAACCACAAGGTGAGCGCGAAGTAGAAGAGCTACGTCAGTTTGCTGAGAAAGAGTTTGGTGTCTCTGAGCTAAACCTGTGGGACATCGCTTACTACAGCGAGAAACAAAAACAGAACTTGTTCGAGATCTCTGATGAAGAGCTTCGTCCATACTTCCCTGAGTCGAACGCAGTGTCTGGTTTGTTCGAAGTACTAAACCGTGTGTTTGGTATGTCTGTGACTGAGCGTGAAGGTGTGGATACATGGCATGATTCAGTGCGTTTCTTCGACATCTTCGATGCGACAGGCACATTGCGCGGTAGCTTCTACCTAGATCTATACGCACGTGAACACAAACGTGGTGGCGCTTGGATGGATGACTGTCGCGGTCGTCGCATTACTCAATCTGGTGAACTACAGACGCCTGTTGCTTACCTAACGTGTAACTTCAACAAACCAGTCGGTGACAAACCAGCACTGTTTACTCACGATGAAGTGGTCACTTTATTCCACGAATTTGGCCACGGTATCCACCACATGTTAACGCAAGTTGAAGCGGGCGCAGTCGCGGGTATCAACGGTGTGCCTTGGGATGCCGTTGAGCTACCAAGTCAGTTCCTAGAAAACTGGTGTTGGGAAGAGGAAGCGCTGTCGTTCATTTCTGGTCACTTCGAAACAGGTGAAGCGCTACCAAAAGAGATGCTAGAGAAAATGCTAGCGGCGAAGAACTTCCAATCTGCGATGTTTATCCTGCGTCAGCTAGAGCTTGGCCTGTTCGATTTCACACTGCACACAGAGTACGATCCTGAAGTCGGTGCGCGCGTACTAGAAACGCTAGCCGACGTGAAGTCTAAGGTTTCTGTATTGCCAAGCCTTGATTGGAACCGCTTCTCGCACAGCTTTGGGCATATCTTTGCTGGTGGCTACAGCGCGGGTTACTACAGCTACCTATGGGCAGAAGTATTGTCTGCAGATGCGTTCTCTGCATTTGAAGAAGAAGGTATCTTCAACACTGAAACCGGTAATCGCTTCCTGAACAACATCCTTGAAATGGGTGGTAGTGAAGAGCCAATGGAGCTGTTCAAACGCTTCCGTGGTCGTGAGCCTCAAATCGACGCGATGCTGCGTCATGCGGGTATCAGCGCTTAATATTGTGCTAGTCAGAATGTGAAAAGAGCCTCCTTGTGAGGCTCTTTTTGTATCGATTTATCAAACGATTATGGATTTACATTGCGGTTGATAGGGTTCTGCAATGAAATCAGTGTCTCAGTCGATTGAACCTCGTCAATCGCCTGCAATTTATCGATCAGTACGAACTGCAACTCTTCGATCGATTTACACATCAGCTTTACGAAAATGTTGTAGGCGCCAGTGGTGTAGTAAGCCTCAACCACTTCATCTAAGGCATTCAGTTTTGCAATGGCTGAGTGGTAGTCGCGAGCTGCGTTAAGGTTGATACCAATAAAACAACACACGTCGTAACCAAGCTTCTTGGTGTTTACCACAACCTCGGTTCGCTCAATAATGTCGGCCGATCTCATCTTTTCGATACGAACGTGAATCGTCGCGGGGCTGACATCGAATTTCTTTGCCATTTCAGCATAAGGCGTGCGCGCATCTTCCATTAAGGTTTTGAGAATGGCACGGTCTAGATCATCCAGACGAGCTGTAGTTGTGGACATGCATAATCCTTAGGGTGAATAAAAAACATACCGGCTTTAGTACACATCATAGCCAAGGGTGATAATATTAGCAGCAACTATAGTGTTAGGGTGAATTCAGTGCGATTTTCGTTGTTTTTGATTGTTATGTGTTGGAGTGCTTTTGTTTCAGCTCAAACAAAAGATGTGTTGGTTATTCACTCTTATCATCAGGGTTTTTTCTGGACTGATGATTTCCACAAAGGATTATCAGAAGAACTGGACCGTGATCGACTATCGTATCGAGTTGTTTATTTGGATAGTAAACGAACTCAAAACCCAGAATACTTAGAGCGCGTTTATCAGCTTTATCACACCAAGTTGATGCATGAAGAATTTGCTGCGGTTGTGGTCAGTGACAATAACGCCCTTAATTTAATGAAGCGCCTTGCGCCCGATCTCAAAGATACGCCAGTAATCTTTGGTGGCATCAACAATTTCTCCCCTGAAATGATTGAAGGTTTGAACGCGACGGGCATTACTGAAGATATTGATTTATTGGGTAATATTGAGCTAATTAAGCGCCTTCAAACAAACGTAAAGAAGATATACATTGTTACTGACCATTCAGTAACAGGTGAGGCTATCCGCTCACAAATCGATCGTTCTATTGAGGATCACCCCCACTTTTCCGATTTGCTGGAGCACTATGTGCCTGACTCTTACCAAGAGTTAATTGCGTTTTCTCAGCGAACCGATCTAGATCAGAGCTTACTCTTTTGGGCATATTATCGCGATGCTAAAGGCAACGTGAGTAGCGTTGAAGACTGGCGACAATTGAACATTAAAACCCAAATGCCACTGTATATGGTGCACGATTTGGGGTTGGGTTTTGGGGCGATAGGCGGTGTTATTCAAAGTGGTGAAACGCAAGGTCGAGATACGGGACGTGTTTTACTAAAGGTATTAGCAAACCCAAATGAACCTCTGCCTTTAGTCGCACCTGGCGCATCGGAAATTAAACTCGACTACCAACAGATGTCACGCTGGGGGCTGGGAACTGAGAATGAAGCTTCAATTACTTTTCTCAATAAGCCTCAGTCATTCTTGGTGCGTTATCACGATGAAATTCGAACAATAGGTTTGCTGTTTCTGGTTATGTCGTGTGTTATTGCGACCTTGGTTTACTACCTCAACCGCCTCAAGAAAAGTGAGCGTGCTAGCCGACAAAGCCAGCTGTTACTGGAGTCGATATTCGATCAAAGTCTACAGTACATGGGTATTCTTGATAAAGGCGGTGTACTGCTGTCGAGCAACAGTAAGCTGCATGAGCTTCTTTATAATCAAGGTTATAAATTAGGAACACCTCTCCAAGAATATTGGGAGGATGCCGCGGGCGAAGCGCTGAAGGAGTATTTTGCTGAAAGGGATGATTATCCAACCTTACGATTTGAGGCTGAGGTATGGTGCCGTGATCGTGGTGGAATGGTGCTAGATATCTCTTTAAAGCCGATGCCGAGCAGTGAAGAGGACACCATTCAGTTCTTATTTGAAGCTCGTGATGTTACCTCACGAAAGCTTGCTGAGAACAAATTGTTCCAACGTGAAGCGAATCTCAAACTGTATTACGACAAGCAACCGGTGATGATGATTACACTGGATGTCAATAATCGCATTCAGCAAGTGAACCAGTTTGCTGAAGAATTACTAGGTTATCCACTTGATCTGCTTTTGGGGCATCGCCCTAGAGAATTTTATGTGGATGAGAACGCGATGATTCCTCGTCATATCTTGTTGCAACCACAGCACAAAATTCGCGGCGTGTGGCGCCGTGATATCGAGTATCGTCATGCGGACGGTAGAACGATCTGGATTCGTGAAAATATTCGTCCACTGGTCGACTCGGGTCAGCTGTTGATTGTTGGAGAAGACATTACCGAAACCCGCGAACTTTCTGAAAAGTTAGAATACCAAGCGCGTTATGACCTGCTTACAGACACTTTCAACCGCAACCACTTTGAGCAAGAGCTACAAAAGGCGCTGAAAGAGGTTGAGAGTCATATGAGAACTCATGCGATGTTGTTCTTAGATTTGGACCAATTGAAGGTACTGAACGATACTGCTGGGCATGAAGCGGGTGATGCCGCGATTTTATTTAGCGCTAATCTGATAGAAGATGTGCTTCCTTACAATGCTGTGTTAGCTCGGATGGGGGGAGATGAGTTTGCGGTACTAATCAAAGACTGTACTGAGCGAGATGCTGTCAATGTCTGTCACAGTATTATATCGATGATGAGTGAGAATCCATTCTTATGGGGCGATATTCACCTCAATCTTACTTGTTCTATCGGAATTCGATTGATTGACCATACTGCCGCTTCATCACAAATGGTGCATGCACAGGCGGATGCCGCTTGCCATGCCGCTAAAGAGGAAGGGCGAAATCGTTATCACCTTTATCATCTAGATGATGAAGATCTGCGCCGTCGCCATTTAGAAATGGAATGCGTTAACTTGGTACACGAAGCCTTAGCCAATGATCGCTTGGAGTTATTTGCCCAACGTATTCTTGGCCTAGAGGAAAATAGCAACAAAATGCACTTTGAGATACTGGTGCGGATCAAGAACGTCCAAGGTGAGTACATTTCACCGGGGATCTTCATGCCAGCCTCCGAGCGCTATAACATCGCGCATTTGATTGATCGCCAAGTCGTCAGTCAGACGTTGAATTGGTTGGAGCAACGCCCACATCTCGTTGATGATTTGGGGATGTGTTCGATAAACCTTTCTGGTCACTCTATGGGTAACCGAGAGTTTGTTGAATTCTTGATTGAAAGTTTGGCGAACTCATCAGTGCCTTGCCATAAGGTTTGTTTAGAGATCACTGAAACGGCCGCCATGAGTAATATGAAGCAGGCAATCAACTTCTTTACTCGAATTAAAGAGCTCGGCTGTTTGATTGCTCTGGATGATTTTGGTTCAGGCTTGTCGTCATTCGGATATCTGAAGGCATTACCCGTTGATATTGTGAAAATTGATGGCCTGTTTGTGCGTGATATTGATGTTAACGAGATGGACTATGTGATGGTTCGTTCGATCAATGATTTAGCGAAGCAGATGGGCAAGCACACGGTGGCTGAATTTGTTGAAAATACTCAGGTTCTCGATAAGTTGATTGAACTCGGTGTTAACTACGCTCAGGGCTATGTTATTGGCCGACCGAAGCCACTGGCCGAGCTTGTTGAAGAGTTAAGGCAAGAACGAGAGATAGAGTAATTGGTTTAGGTAAGCCGACCGAGCTGTGAATACTTTTCACCGCTAATATGTATTGTGGAGGCAATCAGGTAAACTGGTTGCCTCTTTTATTTTGAATACCACTGTCTGTTGGAGACGACCTTGCAATTACAACTGATTTGCGAAGATGCTACCCAAATCGATCATTTAAATGACTTAGCGACCCGTTGGAATTTATCTCATGATGAAAGTAGCGAGTTTGCTTTGGTGCTGACTCGCGAGCGACTTGAGCTACGCAAAGTCGATGAACCTAAGCTTGGCGCTATTTTTGTTGATTTAGTCGGAGGCGCAGTCGGTCACAGACGTAAGTTTGGTGGTGGTAAAGGTCAGGCAATTGCTAAGGCGGCAGGTCTAAACAAAGGCGCAACGCCAACTATTCTTGATGGTACAGCAGGCTTAGGGCGTGACGCATTTGTATTGGCTTCGTTGGGCTGTAAAGTGCAGATGGTAGAGCGACATCCAGTTGTGGCTGCATTATTGGATGACGGCCTGCAGAGAGCACAAAAAGACCCAGATATCGGCGGTTGGGTTAGCGAACGTATGAAGTTGATTCACGCTTCAAGTCACGACGCGCTGGATAAACTTAGCAACGACCCTAACTTCGAACAGCCTGATGTGGTGTACCTCGATCCTATGTACCCACATCCAGAGAACAAGAAGAAGTCGGCTTTGGTTAAGAAAGAGATGCGAGTATTCCAATCTTTGGTTGGCGCCGATCTGGATGCCGATGGCTTGTTTGAGCCTGCGATGAAGCTGGCAACTAAGCGCGTTGTGGTCAAAAGACCGGATTACGCAGCATGGTTAGACGAGCAAAAACCGAGCATGGCAATCGAAACTAAAAAGAACCGTTTTGACGTCTATGTGAAAGCATCAATGACTTAGCTTAAGCATCAATAGCTTAGCTACACACTAAGAAAGTTTCCCGTCATAAATACGATAAATTGGCATTTAACACTTGCGATAGTCGCGTTACGGATGTATATCTAACTAAGAATCATTATTATTCTTAGCTGGAGTTGTAGCATGGCTAAACGCTTTTGTAAGTTAAACCGTCGAGATATCACTGAACACTTAGGAGAGATCCACAGTTTGGTTACTCAACCTAAGTTTGTGTGTCGTTCTTGTGCGCGTTCTTCGGCGGATCAAGCGAACCTATGCAAACCAACCGCAATTCCACCTCTTGGCTGTCAAAATAAACCCGTTGAAGAAAAAGCCGCATGCGGCCTGTTAGCGGAAACATTACCTGCACCCGAGCTATCACTTGCTGAAATCAACGAGACCCTTGAACCTGTTGTTCAAATGTTCGATCCAGCCGTTGCTGATATTGCCGCTAATGTTGTAGATAAAAATGCATCACAGAAAAAAGCCAAACTGAAAAAACGAATCGCTAATGCGAGTGGTGATGAAAAAGCCGATCTCAAGCGAGCGAAGAAAGCGGCTAAGAGACAAGAGAAGTACAACAAAAAGCTCGCGAAGATGATTAAGAAGCAGCAAAAGCTGTTTAAGAAAAGTCAAAAACTGGAAAGTAACCTTGAACGTATCAACCTACAACTTGATGACGTCGCTTTCACTGAAACCAAGACTCAGGTAGTGAGCCATAGTCACATTCACTGAAACTGGTACGGATAACTTATTGCTACAACGATGATTTAAAAAGAGCGACCTAAGGTCGCTCTTTTGCTTTTTGGGGTTATCAGAGCTAACTCATTTAGCTCTGCTCACTTAGCTTAGTTTAGTTCACTTAGCTCAGTGAAAGCGGTTAGGCGTTGCTTGTGGATCTCGCAACACGCTTTTTCACCCATGTCTCGTTGACGAATAGAGAGAACAAGATAACCGCGCCGCCAATGGCCAATCGAATCAAGTCGACGTCTCTGTTCCAAATAAGGATGTTCACTACAAGGCCGGCTGGAACTAAGGCGTTGTTCATTACAGCCAGTGCACCAGCATTCACCATGCATGCACCTTTATTCCACATAAAGTAACCTAGCCCCGAAGCAATCAAGCCAAGATAAATCAGGATGCCCCATTGAAGAGTGGTTGTTGGCAGCTTCTCAGGGTTACCTAAGAGTATGAAAGCAACCGAAGCGACGCATAACGCACCCAAATAGAAGTAACCAAATACTGTGCGCTGAGGTAACTCTGTCGATTCCTTCTCCATCACTACTTTGTAAGCAACTTGGCCGATAGCAAAGCACAGGTTTGCACCTTGGACTACGAGGAAACCGACTAAAAAGTTTTCGTTGATACCCGCGAATTTAATGAATACAGCGCCCAATACAGCAATCGCCGCTGTCACTAAATACCACGGAGAGAATTGTCCTTTGAGGAAGTCATAAATAAGTGTGACGTAAATTGGGGTAAAAACGGTAAACAGAAGGACTTCAGGAACGGATAGCAGCAAGAAAGACTGGTAATAGAAGCAGTACATCAGCCCAAGCTGGATACCACCAATAGCCATCAACTTAGCGATCAGCTTACGCGAGATACCTCGAAACTTCAGGAAAGGAAGAAATACAATGCCAGCAAGGGCAACACGCATTAATACAGAGAACCAAGAATCAACCTGACCAGCAAGGTACACGCCGATCAGGCTAAAAGAGAAGGCCCATAAGAGGGTAACACTAGCTAAATAGCTCATATAAAAACTTCGTTAATAAGATATGAGCTGTATGTTACCTAACCTTAATTCATTAGTCTTCTGAATCTCTTAGAGGCACGACCAGCATATCAACCGGCGAGGCATTGATCAGTTGTCGTGTTGAAGAGAGCAATTTGCTCCAGAAGTCTTGATGGTGCCCACAAACCACTAAATCAACATTGAATTCATTGATGGTGTCACACAGTTCATGACTCAGGTCGCCGCTGCCCACTAAGGTGTGGGTAATAGGGTATTGAGCGTGTTCTGCAAAATTTTGTAGCTGAACTCGAGATGCTTCCATCGCGTTGTGCTGGGTTTCTGCCATGTTGATATCAATAAGGCCGGTATAGAGCTCTGCATAATTAATATCGATATGGATAAAAGAGACTTTGGCTTCCAATGGCTTAGCCAATGCTACCGCTTTATCCACAAGTAATTTGCTGTCATCTGATAAATCGACTGCGACCAAAATATGTTTGTAACTCATATCGCTACCTCTTCTATTCATTGCCTAACTAAAGACTAGCACTATGCAATGCCTTTTTTTGCTGAAGTGATCTCATATCCACTGTCTTGCGTAATGTTTGCTCGAAATATTGGTTAACTAATGGCCTGCGAGATATTCATAAAATAGTGATATAGTAGAGAAAACTGAAGATGTAATTAGGAGTCTTAAATGCTATCAAAAACTATGGTAGAGCAACTGAACGATCAAATTAATCTAGAATTTTTCTCATCCAACCTATACTTACAAATGAGTGCTTGGTGTGAAGATAAAGGATTTGAAGGTGCAGCAGAGTTTCTGCGTGTTCATGCAGTCGAAGAAATGGAACACATGCAGCGTCTTTTTACTTACGTAAGTGAGACAGGTGCAATGCCAATTTTAGGTGCGATTGAAGCGCCAAAACATGAATTTGATAGCCTTGGGGCTGTGTTCCGTGAAACTTACGAACATGAGCAAATGATTACTCAAAAGATCAACAAACTGGCTCACGTTGCTTTCAGCACACAAGATTACTCAACCTTTAACTTCCTGCAATGGTACGTTGCAGAGCAACACGAAGAAGAGAAGTTGTTTAAAGGTGTATTGGATAAGCTAGAGCTTGTTGGTGAAGACGGTAAAGCATTGTTCTTTATTGATAAAGACTTAGCGCAATTGGCAAAAGATGGTTCATCTTCAATTATGGAAGCTCCTGCCGTATAGGTAGTACGAGAAAGACACTGATTATCTTTTTCTTTTGAGTTTTCTTATGAAGATGTAAGGAGGAAAGGATGATCAGCGGCGACACTATTCTATTTGCACTAATGGTTGTGACTTGTGTGAACTGGGCGCGTTACTTTACTGCGCTAAGAACACTCATTTATATTATGCGAGAAGCACACCCTCTACTATATCAACAAGTAGATGGAGGTGGTTTCTTCACAACCCATGGCAATATGACCAAACAGGTTCGCCTGTTTAGTTACATCAAAAGCAAAGAGTATCACCACCATCACGACGAAGTTTTTACGTCGAAGTGCGATCGTGTAAGGCAGTTATTCATACTCTCTTCTGCTCTGTTAGGTGTAACGTTGCTGTCTTCTTTCATCGTCTAAGTCATTTAGTACGATTGAAGTAGAGCTTCGGTTGTTGGTTCGCTAAGCCAAACCAAACAGTGGCTTGCTTATGTCTGTGAATTGTACAATTGAACATCAATTGCAAAGTTTAAAATTACCGCTAAAATAGCGAGCAATTAGTAAGGATGTGCTGTTTATGCACATCCTTTTTTATTGATGGCATTTCGAGAACAGGGCGTACTCGGGCTGCACAAGTGAAGAAAAGCAGAACCACATGAGTGAAAAATTTGATGTAATCGTAATTGGTGCGGGCGCCGCTGGCTTAATGTGTGCTGCGGAAGCGGGCAAACGCGGGCGACGAGTGCTGGTGGTTGATCATGCAAAGAAACCAGGCAGAAAAATTTTAATCTCAGGTGGCGGTCGTTGTAACTTTACTAACTATGATGTTTCAGCCAACAACTTCCTATGTAACAACCCTCACTTCGTGAAGTCAGCTTTATCTCAATACACCAACTGGGATTTTATCTCGATGGTGAGCAAGTACGGCATTGAGTTCGAAGAGCGCGATCACGGCCAGTTGTTCTGTGTGAATGACCACACAGCAAAAGACATCGTGAGCATGCTGCTTGACGAGTGTAAGCAAGCGAAAGTTGAACAGCGCTACCGTTGTGATGTTCACTCCATCGAAAAAACAGACGCAGGCTTCAAGATGCACCTCAATACCGACGAAGTTGAGTGTGACTCACTCGTTGTAGCGACAGGCGGTTTGTCTATGCCTAAGCTAGGCGCAACGCCATTTGGCTATAAGATTGCAGAGCAGTTTGGTTTGTCGGTACTGCCAACTACTGCAGGGCTAGTACCATTCACGCTGCATAAAGAAGACAAAGAAGCTTTCGCTGAGCTTTCTGGTATCGCAATTCCTGCTGAGATCACAGCGCAAGACGGCACTTTATTTAAAGAAGCGTTGCTGTTTACGCACCGCGGCTTATCTGGTCCTTCGGTACTGCAAATCTCTTCATTCTGGAAAGCGGGTCAATCGGTTTCTATCAACCTAGTACCTGAAGTAGACGTTGCCGAGTTGCTTGAAAATTCTCGCGAGAAACACCCTAATCAGAGCCTGAAAAATACCTTGGCGAAAGCACTACCAAAGCGTTTTGTGGAAGTGCTGATTGATCGTAAAGAGCTTGAAGACAAGCCGCTTAAACAGTTCAACGAAAAGCAGCTTAGTGGCATCGTTGAGCACCTAGAGAACTGGAAAATTGCACCCAATGGCACGGAAGGTTATCGAACAGCCGAAGTGACTCTAGGCGGAGTGGATACTGATCACCTATCTTCGAAAACCATGGAGTGTAAGAGTGTGTCTGGCCTATATTTCATCGGTGAAGTAATGGACGTAACGGGTTGGTTAGGGGGCTATAACTTCCAATGGACGTGGTCGTCTGGGTGGGTTGCAGGCCAAAACGTATAGCATACTGGCGATAGCACTGGCTAAGTTTATTCATTTAGAACATTTTCAGTCAGTAGAAAGAATGACTTCGTCACAAATGATAAAGATTATAAGTGATTGATGTTTTAATTATTTAAATGAGGGGTTTGCAATGAATCAGACAAAAGTAAAAAGCATTCTATTGGCAGCAGGAGCGATGAATGTTGGTGCTGTTTTACTGTTTTCACGCTTTTTTACGAATAGTGCCATTAACGAAGCCGATCCCGTTGTAATGTCCAACTTTGGACTGATTATGATCGTCGTTTGGGGTTTTGCGTACCTTGGGGCTGCAACAATCAATGCGAACATCAAATATCTTGCTGGTGCTTTCTTTATTGAAAAGTTGGTTTATGTGGTTGTTTGGGTGAATTGGCTTTCCAATAATACGCTATCACCAGTATATGAAGCGGATACGATGGCTGGCGTGTTTTACACAATTTATGGTGTAAATGATTTCATATTTATGGTCTTGTTTTTCATGATATTTAAGTCCAAATTTGATATGAAAAACAACGGTTGAATATCGAACGTTGAGACTTACAACTTAATGTTATCTTACAGAAAAATGGCGAGTCATATGACTCGCCATTTTTGTATCTAACATCTAATTGAGAAAATTCGACTATATCGATAGCTTTTCGTGCTCAATCGAGTCTTTTAGCTCTTATTTACGTAGGGTTTTTCTTTGAAAACTTGATCTGTTGAATCACCAAACCAGCAATAATCAGCATCAAACCAAACAGTGTCGCTGGGTGAATCTCTTCGCCAATGATGGTTGAAAGTAGCATTAACGAGATAAACGGTGAGGCAAAAATTAGGTTGCTGATACGCGCCGTATTGTTGGTTAGCTTTAGAGCTGATAGCCACAAGACAAAGGTAATGCCCATCTCGAACAGGCCAACATAAGTCACGGCCATCCAACCTTTCGCTGTGATTTGGCTAAAACTCTCGCCTTCGTAAACGGTTAAACCAATTGCGAATGGCAATGCCACTAAGAACCCAAGCAGTACACCCACCACAGGGTCAGCTTTATTTTTGGTATTGAGAATCCAGTAGCCCGCCCAAAGCAAGGTTGAAAGCAGAGCCAGTGCCACACCGAGTGGACTATCGAACTGCATGCCTAGCACATCGCCTTTGGTGGCAATAACTACAACACCCGCATAGCTGAAGGTACACGCAATCCAATCTTGTTTACGAATCTTTTGTCCCAGAAACACCGCAGCCATTAAGGTTAGCGTGATCGCCCAACTGTAGTTGATGGCTTGCGCTTGAGATGCAGGCAGCAGGTCGTATGCTTTGAATAGAATCAGGTAATAGGCCAGTGGGTTAACCAAACCGAGCAGTAAGTAATACCAAGGGTTTGAAAGAAACGTGGTACTCAGTTGAGAAAGCTTACCTTGAAACGCGCAAACGGCGATCAGCGCAATCGACGACACAATGCTGGCGATGGTCAGCATTTGAATCGGTGAAAACTCAGCAAGGGTCAGCTTAAAAGCAGTAGCGACTGTTGACCACAGTAATACCGCAGCAAGGCCAAAGCCCAAGGCACGACGTTCGTTCATAGCAACTCATTCTAATTTGATGGGGCAGAATAGGGAGCGCTTAGTCTATCTGTCGAATTTTAATACGGCAAACTGGACATTTATCCAGTATCAAAATACCATTTAATGAGTTATTTCCAATTAGGCTAAATCATTATCATGCAATGGATTATCGAACATCAGGCAACGCTTATCGCTGCAATTTCTGGCGCGCTCGTCAGCGGCGGTGTCGTGGGTTGGTGGATCAAACAGAAGTTCTCTTTTCAGCAGCGACTTCTTGAACAGCAACTAGAGTCCGACCGTTTGCTGCATGAGTCACAACAATCTCAGCTCAAATCCTCACTCGTAGAGGCGCAACAAGAGCTCAATGAGCTGGATGATGATCGAGATAAAGCGGCATTTGAACTTAAGCAGGCACATGGCAAGGTGATGGCTGCGATGGAGAAGCTGCGCTATTTTGAAGCCGTGAAGCAAGAACGTCAGCAGTATGCCGATGATATCAATGTTCTTAAGGAGCATAAGTCTGAGTTGGAGGCAGAGCTTCGCGAGCAAGAAGCTAGGCACGACCAAGAAAACCTCGCTAACAGTGAAAAACTGCAGCTGTTAGAGCAGGCAGAGTCCCGATTGAAGCAGCAGTTCGAACTGTTAGCGAATCAACTGTTTGAGAGCAAAACCGCCAAGGTCGATCAGCAGAACAAGCAGAGTCTTGAAGGTTTGTTATCACCGCTGAGAGAGCAGTTAGAGGGCTTTAAGAAGCAGGTTAATGATAGCTTCAGTCAAGAAGCCAAAGAGCGTCACACCTTAGTGCATGAGCTTAAAAACCTGCAGCGCCTCAATGAGAGCATGACGCGTGAAGCGGTTAACCTGACCCAAGCACTAAAGGGCGATAACAAACAGCAGGGGAACTGGGGCGAAGTGGTGCTGGCTCGCGTGTTGGCGGATTCAGGCTTACGAGAAGGTCATGAATACCAAACGCAAGTGAACCTACAAAACGATGCCGGCAAGCGTTACCAACCGGATGTGATCGTGCATTTGCCACAAGATAAGCAGGTGGTGGTGGATTCGAAAATGGCTTTGGTGGCATTTGAGCGTTACTTCAACGCTGAGAGCGATCAACAACGCGACGCAGCACTGCGTGATCATTTGGCTTCACTGCGAGCGCATATTAAAGGCTTGAGCCAGAAGGATTATCATCAGCTCAAAGGCATACAGAGCTTGGATTATGTATTGATGTTTATTCCGGTAGAACCTGCGTTTCAAGTCGCGATTCAAGCTGATCCTAGTTTGGTCAAAGACGCGATGGAACAAAACATTATCTTGGTCAGCCCTACGACCTTGCTGGTGGCACTGCGTACCATTGATAACCTGTGGCGCAACGAAAGACAGAACCAGAATGCACAAATCATTGCAGAGCGCGCGAGCAAACTTTACGACAAGCTGCGCTTGTTTGTTGATGATATGGAAGGTCTTGGTAGCTCATTAGACAGAGCCAACCAAAGTTACCAAGGTGCCATGAATAAGCTGGTGACTGGTCGTGGTAATGTGATTCGTCAGGCCGAAAGCTTTAAGCAATTGGGTGTTGAGGTGAAGAAACCTATCTCGGTTGGCTTGGCGGAAATCGCTCAAAATGAGGCTTTTTCAGAAAATGCCTCCTTAGTAGAAAGACAACCCGCTGAGGATAAAGTAAACTAATCGGCCGCAGCGCCTCTAAAGAGAGAGTGTACTGTCGATGAGAACTTACCATGGTAGATAACAGCATTATGGACACAAGCGTGCAGACAAATTCAGCAGTAGAGTCAGAAACCACACACTTTGGTTTCGAAACAGTCGCGAAAGACCAAAAAGTCGCGAAAGTAGCAGAGGTATTTCACTCTGTAGCCGCTAAATACGACATCATGAATGACTTAATGTCGGGTGGTGTTCACCGCTTGTGGAAGCGATTCACGATTGATTGCAGTGGCGTGCGCCCTGGTCAACGTATCCTCGATCTTGGTGGTGGTACTGGCGACCTTACTGCGAAATTCTCGCGCATCGTTGGTGAAAAAGGCCACGTGGTTCTTGCTGATATCAACAACTCAATGCTGAATGTTGGCCGCGATAAACTGCGTGATAGCGGTATTGTTGGCAACGTACATTATGTTCAAGCAAACGCTGAAGAACTGCCTTTCCCTGACAACTACTTCGATTGCATTACCATCAGCTTCTGTCTGCGTAACGTAACCGATAAAGACCAAGCACTGCGTTCAATGTACCGCGTACTTAAGCCGGGCGGTCGTCTGTTGGTTCTTGAGTTTTCTAAGCCAGTGCTTGAGCCTCTATCAAAGGTTTACGATGCATACTCTTTCCACCTATTGCCAAAAATGGGTGAGCTGATTGCTAACGATGCAGACAGCTATCGTTACCTTGCAGAATCAATCCGTATGCACCCTAACCAAGAAACCTTGGAAGGCATGATGCAAGAAGCGGGTTTTGAAAATACTAAATACTTCAACCTAACGGGCGGCATTGTTGCGCTGCACCGCGGTTACAAGTTCTAGTCGAACTTGGTAGCAGGCTCGTAGAGTGTGCTAAAAAATAAGAATAAAGATAGAACGGATAGGTTAACGCTTATCCGTTTTCAAAGGTAAGGACAGTCATGCCATTTGATCCATTGGTCACCGCGGTTATTGAAACCTCTTTAAATACTTTCGTGAACGATGATCCAGCTTTGGTTCGTCGTTTGTCTCGTTTAAAGGGGCAGATCATTCAAGTTAATTTGAAAGAGCTGAATAAAACTCTCACTTTCGTTTTTAGCCAACAAATCGATGTGTTGTCTGAATACGAAGGACAACCTGATTGCTACCTATCTTTGAACCTATCGGTACTGCCAGAACTGCGTGAGCAATCGAACATCACCAAACTGATCAAGCAAGATAAGCTGATCTTAGAGGGTGATATTCAACTGGCTCAGAAATTTGCTCAGCTAATGACAGACTGCAAGCCTGACTTGGAAGAGTGGCTATCGCGCGTGACTGGAGATGTGGTTGCCCATACCTTGGTACAAGGCGTTAAGAATGTTGGTGGCCTTGTGGCTAAGCAAGCGACTAAGCATCAAAACCATCTCGCTCAGGTATTAACTGAAGAGTGGAAGATTGCACCAGCGCCATTAGAAGTGGCACATTTTTGCGATCAGGTTGACGACGTGAAAAGCTCAGCTGCACGTCTTGAAGCTAAACTGAACGCTCTGTTGGAGAAAGCATGACCCCAACAGAACTGAAACGTCTTTATCATATTATCAAGGTACAGTTGGAATACGGCCTTGATGAGTTGATGCCTGAGCACCAGTTGACCAAGGCTCCTTTGCTGGCGAGAAAGTCACTGTTTTGGCTCAAGAACAAACATCAAGATAAAGAATTGGGTCATCGCTTGCGTTTAGCGTTGCAAGAATTAGGGCCTGTTTGGATTAAGTTTGGTCAGATGATGTCAACGCGTCGCGACCTATTTCCTCCTCATATCGCTGATCAGCTAGCACTATTGCAAGACCAAGTGGCGCCATTTGATGGTCAATTGGCTAAACGAGATATGGAAAAAGCGCTCGGTGGTAGCCTAGATAACTGGTTTACCGACTTTGATATCGAGCCATTGGCTTCTGCTTCTATCGCTCAGGTGCATACCGCAAAGCTCAAAGAGAGTGGTCGCGAGATTGTTCTGAAGGTTATTCGCCCTGATATTCGCCCGGTGATTGACGCAGATCTAAAACTGATGCACCGAATGGCGCGTATAGTCGCTAAGTCGCTTCCTGAAGCACGTCGTTTGAAACCGGTTGAAGTCGTTCACGAGTACGAAAAAACGTTACTTGATGAACTAGACCTGCGCCGAGAGGCGGCCAATGCGATTCAACTACGACGTAATTTTGAAGGCAGTGAAGAGCTGTATGTTCCAGAGGTTATCCCTGATCTAAGCAGCGAAACCCTGATGGTGTCAGAGCGTATCTACGGTATTCAAGTATCCGATATTGAAACGCTAAACGCCAACGGCACCAACATGAAATTGCTGGCTGAACGTGGCGTGACGGTATTCTTCACCCAAGTATTCCGAGACAGCTTTTTCCATGCAGACATGCACCCGGGCAACGTATTCGTTAACCCAGAGAATCCAGATAACCCTCAGTGGATTGGTTTGGATTGTGGCATTGTCGGCACGCTCAACAGTGAAGATAAGCGCTATTTAGCAGAGAACCTGTTGGCTTTCTTTAATCGAGATTACCGTAAAGTCGCCGAGCTGCACGTTGATTCGGGTTGGGTGCCACACGACACTAACGTCAATGATTTTGAGTTCGCGATCCGTATGGTGTGTGAGCCAATTTTTGCAAAACCACTTGGCGAGATCTCATTTGGCCATGTGTTGCTAAACTTATTTAATACAGCAAGACGTTTCAACATGGAGGTTCAGCCTCAGTTGGTACTTCTGCAGAAGACCTTGTTGTATGTGGAAGGCCTAGGTCGTCAGTTGTATCCGCAACTTGATTTGTGGGCAACCGCCAAGCCTTTCCTTGAAACCTGGATGATGAATCAGGTGGGGCCGCAAGCTGTGATCAACGCAGTAAAAGAGCGCGCGCCATTCTGGGCAGAAAAACTGCCAGAGCTGCCAGAGCTACTTTATGACAGCTTGCGCCAAGGTAAAGCGATGAACCACAGAATGGATCAGCTTTATCAAGGCTATCGAGATAGTAAGCGTCAGCAAGCAACTGGAAAGTTTTTGTTTGGCGTTGGAGCCACTTTAGTCGTATGCTCCGCAATATTAGTTTCAAGCCCTTATGAGCAGCTATCTATGGGCTGTGGCATCGCAGGTGTCACATTTTGGCTGCTAAGTTGGCGAGCTTACCGTCGTTAGACAGTAGACTCTTTTAAAATTTATGTGTAGATAGCCTGAGGAAGATATTATGATTGGTTGGCAACAGCTACTTATCATCGCCGTTATTGTGATTTTATTATTTGGTACAAAGAAATTACGTGGTGTTGGTGGTGATTTGGGTTCAGCGGTTAAAGGCTTCAAAAAAGCAATGAGCGATGAAGATAAGCCTGCAGATAAGAAAGACGCAGACTTTGAACCAAAGAATATTGAACAGCAAAAGACAGAAGCTAGTGCTGAAACAACTGCTGAAGCAAAGAAAGACAAAGAGCAGGTATAAAAAGTGTTTGATATCGGTTTTTGGGAACTGGTATTAATATCTGTCGTTGGGTTAGTGGTGTTAGGGCCTGAGCGTTTGCCCGTTGCAATTCGCAGTATCTCCCAGTTTGTTGGGCAAGCGAAAAGCATGGCAAACAGTGTGAAAGATGAACTTTCTCATGAGCTTAAGGTGCAAGAGCTGCAAGAAAACCTACGCAAGGCGGAAAAAATGGGTATGGAAGATTTATCTCCAGACCTAAAAGCATCAGTCGATGAACTCAAGCAGGCCGCTGCTGAGGTTCAACGTCCGTACGCTAAGCCTGAGTCTGATAAGCCAAGTGAGACTAAACCTAGTGTCACGGAAACTGTTGAATCTGAAACCATTCAGGTCAACAGCGAAGCTTCAGCGCCGTCAGATAAGAAAGCCGAATAGTTTCGCAAGGAGGAGTCGCCGGATACTTGAGTCGTTAGATGTTTAAGTCGTTAGATGTTTAAGTCGATAGCTATTCAAGTAGATAGATACACGCGCGGCTCCTTTCTATATTTCCTCATAAGAGTTTTGACATGTCCTCGACAGAGCAATCACAACCTTTAATCAGTCATTTACTAGAATTAAGAAACCGCTTGCTGAGAGTGATTCTAGCTGTTCTAGTTGTTTTTGTTGGCTTAATTTATTTTTCTAATGATATTTATGAATTCGTATCAGCACCTTTGGTAGATCGCCTACCGGAAGGGGCGACGATGATCGCAACTGATGTTGCGTCGCCATTTTTTACCCCGATGAAGTTAACCTTAATCGCGTCTATTTTTGTCGCGGTGCCGTTTATTTTGTATCAGGTATGGGCTTTTGTCGCTCCGGGCCTATACAAGCACGAGAAGCGTTTGATCATGCCGTTATTGGCTTCAAGTTCATTGCTGTTTTATTGTGGTGTGGCGTTTGCTTACTTCGTAGTATTCCCGTTGGTGTTTGGCTTTTTTACTGCAATATCATTGGGAGGGGTCGAGTTTGCGACTGACATATCGAGCTATCTTGATTTCGTATTGGCATTATTCTTTGCGTTTGGCGTTGCCTTTGAAGTGCCAGTCGCCATTATCTTGCTATGTTGGACTGGGGCTACGACTCCTCAAAGTTTGGCAGAAAAAAGAGCATATATAGTTGTTGCTGCTTTTGTCATAGGTATGCTTTTGACTCCTCCAGATATGATTTCACAAACCCTATTAGCAATTCCGATGTGTCTATTGTTTGAAGTCGGATTGTTTTTTGCGAAGTTTTATACAAGGAAGGATGAGGAAGATGGGGATTAGCATATGGCAGGCTTTAATAGTTCTTTTGATCGTGATTCCCCCCTTTATCCCTATTATTATTGCTCATAAAAAAAAGCATGCATATAGAGTTGCAATAACCATCTTGTCAGTCGTTGGTCTATTCATATTTTTATGTTGGGTTGCTGCTCTTATTTGGTGTTTTATAGAACCGGCAAGAAAGCAATACCCTATCTCCGATGAGCTTGAGAAATTATACGAGCTGAAGCAGAAAGGTGTCATAACTGATGATGAGTTCATAATGAAGAAAAAAGAACTTCTTCAGACATAATAAAAAAGCGGCCCTAGGCCGCTTTTTTATTATGTCTGTTTATCGAATCTTTAACTGATAACCACAGTTCTGACATATATAGAGCTCTTTGATGCCTCAAATTTTATGCCATAGAGTTCGATGTTGACGTTGTAAGTGTTGTGAATGATCACACATAATCAACTACCACCATATGCAGGCGGTTGATAGTATACATATCACATTGTTTTCTCAAATAAATTGAGGATAAATCCGTAATAATTACTTATTAATAGATTCATCATAGATTAAACAATGATTTAGCATTGATGGTGGTTATATTTTCGACTTCTTCAAGGGTAATTCCGCGTAATTCAGCGATGCGTTTTGCCACCAGTTCGGTGTACGCGGGCTCGTTACGTTTACCGCGATTCGGTGTTGGTGCTAAGTATGGGCAATCTGTCTCTAGGATGACGTAATTCATATCAAGATGTGGAATCACCTTATCCATCCCCGAGTTCTTAAAGGTCGATACGCCGCCTAAACCTAAATGAAAGCCTAGCTCGTTGATCGCTTGAGCTTCCTCTAAGCTGCTGCCAAAACAGTGGAATACGCCGCGTAAGCTGCCATCTTGTTCTTGGCGAAGCAGGGCAAGTGTCTCTTCAATAGAATCACGCGTGTGGATCACGACAGGTAGGTCTAGATCTTTTGCCCACTGCAGTTGGGTCACAAACGCCATCTCTTGTTCGGCCTTAAAGGTTTTATCCCAGTACAAGTCGATCCCAATCTCACCCACGGCGATAAAGTCATGTTTATCAAACCAAGCTCGAATGGTTTTCAGGGTTTGCTCGATATTCGCATCCACATAACAAGGGTGTAAGCCCATCATTGAACGACACACATCAGGAAACTGAGCTTCCGTCGCTAACATGGGCTCGATAGAATCTAAATCGATGTTCGGCAGTAGAATGGTATCAATACCTTGAACCAGTGCGCGCTGCACGACTTGTTCACGGTCTTCATCGAATTCGCTCGCGTAAATATGAGCATGGGTGTCGATCATTATTTTGTCCTGAAAGCAGTCTTTACTGAGTTGTCATGAGTATACGGCAGTGTGAGGAGAAGGTCATTTTTTGCCATTTATCCCTGTTTTTGAGTGGGTTTTATATTTTACTGCTAGCGTCCTGAGCCATCAGTGATATGCTTTTGCCTGTATTTAGCACTTTTCATATCTAAGCATTTCGGTGCTTAGACTAGGCAAGGAGAATCTAGTGTCTGTTTCAATTCAAGGTCAATTCCCAGGTCGCCGTATGCGCCGTATGCGTAAGCACGACTTTAGCCGTCGCCTAATGGCAGAAAATCAATTGTCTGTGGATGACCTCATCTACCCAATGTTTATCCTGATGGGTAAAGACCGCCGCGAGCCTGTCGAGTCAATGCCGGGTGTTGAACGCTTGTCGATCGATCTGATGCTTGAAGAAGCGGATTACCTGTCAAAATTGGGTGTTCCGGCGATTGCTCTGTTTCCGGTCGTGAACCAAGATGCTAAAAGCTTATGCGCGGCTGAAGCTCATAATTCAGAAGGCTTAGTGCAGCGTGCGGTACGTTCATTAAAAGAGCACGTGCCAAATATGGGTGTGATTACTGATGTTGCACTGGACCCATTCACTACTCACGGCCAGGACGGCATCATCGATGAAGATGGTTACGTGATGAATGATGAAACGACTGAAGTGTTGATTCAGCAGGCGTTATCGCATGCTGAAGCCGGTGCAGATGTGGTTGCTCCGTCGGATATGATGGATGGTCGTATTGGTAAGATCCGTGAAGCGTTAGAGGAAGCGGGTTATATTCATACTCAGATTATGGCGTATTCTGCGAAATACGCATCGTGTTATTACGGCCCATTCCGTGATGCAGTCGGCAGTGCTTCGAACCTGAAAGGTGGTAATAAGAAGAACTACCAGATGGATCCTGCCAACAGCGATGAAGCGATTCACGAAGTGGCAATGGATCTTAATGAAGGTGCGGATATGGTGATGGTTAAGCCTGGTATGCCTTATTTAGACATCGTGCGTCGTGTGAAACATGAACTTCAAGCACCAACGTATGCTTATCAAGTGTCTGGTGAGTATGCGATGCACAAAGCAGCAATTCAAAACGGTTGGCTAAAAGAACGCGACACCGTTATGGAATCACTGCTGTGCTTTAAGCGTGCTGGTGCTGATGGCATTCTGACTTACTTCGCTAAAGATGTTGCAGAGTGGCTTGCTGAAGACAATGCACAAGCAGCCAAGCACTTAAAAGAAAAGTAACAACTTAACGTTAACTTAAGTGATATTCAGTAAAAGGGTTGGCCATTGTGTCAGCCCTTTCGCTTATGAGGATGGAAGAAGATGTCAGTCATAGTACGTGAAGGTTCACTGGAAGAGGTTGTGTCTGTTGTCGAGCAGATCTCTGAGTTTGCTAGAAAAGAGAGTGTCGCTTCACTGGCAGCTCGGCTTGAAGGGAAAAAGAGCCTGATCTTAGTGGCTGAAGAGGCGAACGTGTTACTCGGCTTTAAAATTGGTTATGAGCTTAACTCAAATACTTTCTATAGTTGGTTTGGGGGTGTGTCACCGCTTGCAAGAAATAAGGGGGTCGCACAGGCTCAATTAGATGTTCAGGAGCTGTGGGCACAAGATCGGGGTTATGAGCAGCTGAAAGTAAAATCTCGTAACCAGTTCCCTGCGATGCTGTGTTTACTATTGAAAAATGGATATCGAATAGAAAAACTGGAAGAAAAAGAAGAGATTAATGAAAATCGAATCCATTTCATGAAGCAATTATCAGCTTAATGATTTGCTTTATCGGGGGGATAAATCATTTAAAATGAATTTAATGAGATTTATTATCATTTAGTTGTTGACTATTAAATGAGAATCATTATTATTAACCCTGTCTTAGGGAATGAGGAAATGTTCACAAGGATGTTAAGTACTCAAGTATCAACTTGGTTACCCAACAGAATTCTCGCGAACTTGTACTAAGTTCTTTTTGACACGACATTGCTCACATTGCTTCCAGTGTAATTTATAGCTTTTAGGTAAAGCTGTGGTATTCAATTTGAATGGCTTTACCAGTTTTTGCTAGGCGACATCTTCGGGTGTCGCTTTTTTTATACCTCCAATTCAACAATATGCATATTTAGTGGCACGTTTTTTTATGAATAAAACGCCATCAGCATTCTTTTCCACAATGCAGGATCGTAAAAAGATCGTTGATCATCTGCTCGATCTGTAAAATTATTCTTTATTTTCAATGTGTTGTTAGTGTTTTTTGATTTGTTAACCTTACTTCTCAACAGGGTGGATAAATAATATAAACAGAGTTATCCACAGAACGCTTGCGTCTAAGAACAAAAAATAACAACAAATCGATTATAACGAATACAACCGAGTGAACGGATACAGATCGACAACATGGAACCCAACCAACAGACGTGGCATTCTTAACAGATAATTTCTGTACTTACTGGATTCACAAATATTATGGCTCGTATTCCTGATAATCCATTGATTCTGATCGATGGCTCTTCTTACCTATATCGCGCGTTCCATGCTTACCCTGGCACCATGAGCAATGGTGATATCCCAACGAACGCTGTTTATGGTGTAGTTAACATGCTACGCAGCATGATGCGTCAATTTGCTTCTGATCGTATTGCGGTTATTTTTGATGCGAAAGGGAAAACGTTCCGTGATGACATGTACCCAGAGTACAAAGCAAACCGCCCACCTATGCCTGACGATCTTCGTTGCCAGATAGAACCATTGCACAATGTGATTCGTGCGATGGGTTTGCCACTTATCTCTATTCCTGGCGTTGAAGCAGATGACGTGATTGGTACGTTGGCTTCTCAAGCTTCTGCGATGGGGATGCCTGTACTTATCAGTACTGGTGATAAAGATATGGCGCAGTTAGTTGATGACAACGTTACTCTGATCAACACCATGACCAACGTGGTAATGGATCGCGAAGGTGTGATTGAGAAGTTTGGTATCCCGCCAGAACTGATCATCGATTATTTGGCACTGATGGGTGATAAAGTCGATAACATCCCTGGTGTTCCGGGTGTGGGTGACAAGACAGCGACGGCTTTGCTACAAGGCATTGGTAGTATCGAAAAGTTGTATCAGAATCTTGATGATATTGCGGCGCTTGGTTTCCGTGGTTCGAAGACGATGGCTAAGAAGCTGGCTGATAATAAAGCCAATGCTGACATGTCTTACGAGCTTGCAACAATCAAGCTAGATGTTGAGCTTGAAGAGACACCAGAATCATTGGTAAAAGCTCAACCCAATATCGATGAGTTGATCAAGCTATACGGCCAATTGGTTTTCAAATCTTGGCTGAACGAGCTCCTTGAAGGTGGCAGCGGCGTGGTTGAGGCGGATGAGAAATCTTCCGCAGCGGGAGCTGGATCAGTACGTAGCAGCGCTTCTACTGTAGAGATGAATACGTCTGCCGTAACGATTGATCGTAGCAACTACGAAACGATTCTAGATGAAGCGTCATTCAATGTTTGGTTAGAAAAGCTTAAAGCAGCTGAATTGTTTGCTTTTGATACTGAGACAGACAGCCTTGATTACATGGTGGCGAACCTGGTCGGTCTATCATTTGCGACGGACGAGGGCGTTGCCGCTTACGTACCGGTTGCTCATGATTACCTAGATGCACCTCAACAGCTGGATCGTGATTGGGTACTTGAACAACTTAAACCGATTCTTGAAGATGATGCTCAAGCTAAAGTGGGTCAAAACCTGAAGTACGATATGAGTGTGCTAGCGCGCTACGGTATCGAAATGAAGGGTATTAAACATGACACCATGTTGGCGTCTTACGTTTTCAATAGCGTAGGTGGCAAGCATGACATGGACAGCCTAGCGCTGCGTTTCCTTCAGCACAGCTGCATCTCATTTGAGCAAATCGCAGGTAAAGGTAAGAAACAGCTTACTTTCAACCAGATAGAACTGGGTGAGGCGTCTCCATACGCTGCAGAAGATGCTGACGTGACATTACGTCTTCATAACCGCCTGATGGAAAACATTGAGCAAGATGAAAAGCTAAAAACCATCTATGAAGAAATCGAAGTACCACTGATTCCTGTGATGTCTCGCATTGAACGCACAGGTGTATTCATTGATGACATGTTGTTAGGGGCTCAATCGCAAGAGATTGCGGTTCGTCTGGATGAGCTAGAGCAGAAAGCTTACGAGATAGCAGAGCAAGAGTTCAATATGAACTCGCCAAAACAACTGCAAGCGATCCTGTTTGAAAAAATGGGTCTGCCAGTTATCAAGAAAACGCCATCAGGTGCACCTTCAACCAACGAAGAAGTGCTTCAAGAGCTGGCGCTTGATTACCCGCTACCTAAGTTGATCATTGAGTATCGTGGTCTTGCGAAGCTTAAGTCGACGTACACAGATAAACTGCCGAAGATGATCAACGCTGAGACTGGTCGTGTTCATACGTCTTATCATCAAGCGGTGACCGCGACGGGCCGTTTGTCTTCGACTGATCCAAACCTACAGAACATCCCAATTCGTAATGAAGAAGGTCGTCGTATCCGCCAAGCATTCGTTGCACAGCATGGTTGGAAGATTCTAGCGGTCGATTACTCTCAAATTGAATTGCGTATCATGGCGCACCTATCGGGTGATAAAGCGCTGCTGGAAGCATTCCAACAAGGCAAAGATATCCACGCGGCAACGGCTGCTGAGATCATTGGTGTTGATATTGAGAGTGTGACCACTGAACAGCGTCGTCGTGCTAAAGCGGTTAACTTTGGTCTTATCTACGGCATGAGTGCTTTTGGTTTGGCTAAGCAGCTAGGTATTCCTCGTGGCGAAGCACAACACTACATGGATACTTACTTTGAGCGTTACCCAGGTGTGATGCAGTATATGGAAGAGACACGCAGCGCGGCTTCAGAGCAAGGCTTTGTTGAAACCATTTACGGTCGTCGTCTGCACCTTCCTGAGATTCAATCTCGAAATGGCATGCGTCGTAAGGCTGCTGAACGTGCGGCAATCAATGCGCCAATGCAGGGCACAGCAGCAGATATCATTAAGAAAGCGATGCTGTTGGTTGATGAATGGATTCAAGCGGAAGGCGATGGTCGTGTGAAACTGCTTATGCAGGTACACGATGAATTGGTGTTTGAGGTGGAAGAGTCAGCTTTAGCCGAAATTGAAAGTAAAGTACAAGAATTGATGGAATCTGCTGCAGAGCTAGAAGTACCGCTTGTCGCGGAAGCTGGCCACGGTGACAACTGGGATCAAGCCCACTAATCAGTTTTTGACCTTATTGAGTAAATTAGTATGAGCCAGTGCACAAACACTGGCTTTTTTTTGTCTCGAATAAAGTTAAGTCATAAGAAGATTTTGGGTGTTTTAATAAAACGTTCATGAAAAAAAACTACAAAAATGGTTTTCATTTCTGAGCAATTGTTGTACATTAAATCTTGTAGGGTACAGAGGTAAGATGTTCTATCTTTCAGACCTTTTGTTTCACGTTATTGGATTAGGCTGATTCAGCCGCCCCAGTCAGTATTTGACTGGGGCGTTTTTTCTTGTGCGAAAGAAAAATATCTCCAACCTACTATTCCCCCGTAAAATCTCCCATTTTTAGTGCCTTTTGTTACGTTTCCCCTAAGCACCGTGATAAACACTTGATTGCCTTAGATCTGGAATTCAATCAGCAATTGGTAATTTTAATCCGTCTCTAAGTGCATTGTTTTATTCTTGAAAATAACTTTTATTTTACAAGTGACTCATAATGCATTGATCGTTTACGTCTTATTTATCAGTACATTGAGTGGGTGAATGCTCAATGTAGTCCATGATTTCCTGTTGTTTCTCTGTGCTGTATTTCAGAGCTTCGGCCGTGATCTGGATAGATTGCGCCATAGAAGAGATATTGTTGGTCGCTTCCACCAAGGTTTGCTGCATGGGTTTTAGGATAAGTAGATAGATAGCGGTCAACGCGATAACAATGACAGTGATAACGGCTGCCAACGCAATAATGATTTTAGTTTGGATATCATCTAGCAGTAATTGACTGGTTTTCTTAAAGGCGAGTCGAGATTGGTCTAAGACTTGTGGGAGTTGATTGAGTGATGTCTTGGTGGAGCTCGCAAGCTGATTGATGCTTTCAACGGTTTGATTCAAGGCTTGTTGTTGGTCATTGCTGAGGTTGGGGTTGTTGACTATCGCCTGCAAAGATTGCGATATCACCTCAAGGGACTCACTCGCGTCTTTTGCATACTTTTCCATACCATCTAGGTCTAAAGTCATATCAACATTGACTAGAGCGGCCTCGGTCTTGGGCTGTTCCGCTTCAGATGCTACACCGGAAAATGAGATCAATATAAGTGCGATGGTCGCCAAGGGTTTTTTCCACATGAGTATTCCTTTCTCACTGTTTAGTTTGTTAAAGGTTTTCTTTTAGTATGGTTCACTTCTATCGCTTCTAACTGATTAATCTTGTCTTTAATTCTCAAGACTTAGGTTTAACTCACTAATTTTTGGGCAAAAAAATACCCCACCTATATAAGGCAGGGTATTGATAAGGCTAAATCACTTGCTGTAAGTGTTTTAGCCTCTAATTATAGATAAAGATCTATATAGAGGAATTACTCTGAGTCGTTTTGCTCTTCGTCAGCTAATTCATCAAGGATTTGATCGGCAAATACCGGAGCAAACCACTCATCCATCTTGGCACGCAGTTGGTCAACTCCGATGCCCTTCATTGAAGAGAAGACATCAACCGCTACATCACCACCGAAAGATTTCGCATCATTACGGATTTTCAGTAGCTGTGCTTTACGCGCACCGCTTTTCAGTTTGTCTGCTTTTGTTAACAAAACCTGTACTGGGATGCGGCTATCGATAGCCCAGTAGATCATTTGTTGGTCAAGGTCCTTCATTGGGTGACGGATATCCATCAATACCACTAAACCTTTTAGGCTTTCGCGTCGTTGTAGGTATTCGCCTAGCGACTTCTGCCATTTTTTCTTCATTTCAAGTGGTACTTGAGCGAAGCCATATCCCGGTAAATCGACAATATGACAGCCGTCGGTAACCTTAAATAGGTTAATTAGCTGAGTTCGACCTGGGGTTTTACTGGTTTTCGCCAAGCTTTTTTGGTTTGTAACGCGGTTTAGTGCGCTAGATTTACCAGCATTGGAGCGTCCTGCAAACGCAATTTCGATCCCTTCGTCTTCTGGTAAGTGACGAATATCAGGTGCACTGGTAATGAAATGCGTGTTTTGATAATGAATTTTTACGCTCACTGTTAACTCCATCTCGACTTTGTGTAGTCGATTGATTACTTTTTTGTGAATTTGTGTAAAATAACCGTGCTCGGCATAAGGTCGCCTATTGTACCATGAGTGGCAACATAGAGTGGTACTGGAAGCTTGATAATTATAATGGAATGTCATGAAGAAATTAGCGCTAATTTTGAGTCTTTTAGCCAGCTGCTCAGTATGGGCTCAAGGTAGTATTGAAGCTGGTAAAGCCAAATCACAAACATGTGTTGCCTGCCACGGTGCTGACGGCAACAGTCTGATCACTCAGTATCCTAAGCTGGCTGGTCAACATGAGAAGTATCTAGAGAAGCAGTTAAAAGAGCTTAAGCTAGGTATGACGAGTGGTGGTAAACAAGGTCGTTACGAGCCTGTAATGGGTGCAATGGCGATGCCTTTATCTGAAGAAGATATGGCTGACCTAGCGGCATACTACGCATCTCTCCCTATCTCTAGTAACTCTACTCCTGAAAATGTAGTAGATGAAGGTAAGGTTCTTTACACTGCGGGTAACGCAGAACGCGGCGTAACGGCTTGTATTGCTTGTCACGGCCCTCGTGGTAATGGTACCGAACTTTCTGGTTTCCCTAAGATTTCAGGTCAGCACGCAGATTACATCAAGGCTCAACTTGAGAAATTCCGCGATGGTAACCGTAATAACGACATGAATGCGATGATGCGTGATGTAGCTAAAAAGTTAACAGACGCAGATATTGATACCTTATCGAAGTACGTTGGTGGTTTACACTAATATGTCGGTTTCTTGCTCTTAGCCAGAGTAATGAAATGTACGTTCGAGCGAGATTGAAGAGACGCCCCGATCAGTAATGGTTGGGGCGTTTTCTTTTGTATTGATTTTATATATCCGGTTTGTGTTAATGTCTAATTTATCAATGCGTGTTCGAATTGTGTACAGAAGTGTGAGCTCGCACTCTTGTAGTCTTTTTGTAAAAAGGTAAAGTAGCCGTCATCAGCTAGGAGCTGACTTAGATACGGATGGTCATCTAGTCTAACGGTATAGACAGAAACGGATCAGGCTAGGACAGCCCAGCAACAAGGTGTTAGAAAAGGATAGCCAAAACTCATCAGGACGATGAACAACAAACAAATTTGGCATGGAAAGCACCAATAACAAATGGAGATTTGTGTACTAAGTTGAGTATGCAAATTTTGGCCGATATAGGCAGATTTAGAGAGCGATAGGTTTTCCTATCGCTTTTTTTATTGATTTGATGAAAAAACACCCAATACCTCTCCACTATAAACTCAGTTTCTGGTATGTTTCGCATCCCTGTTTAAGGATGTGCTATGTATACTTGTCCCTTATGCCATCACCAAGGCGTGAATCACTATTTTGAAGACAAACGCAGAGCCTATCTGCAGTGTCAGCAATGTGAACTGGTATTTGTTAAACCTGAACAAAGGTTAGAAGCAAAAGAAGAAAAAGCACACTATGATCTCCATGAGAACGATCCTAGTGATGCAGGCTATCGCCGTTTTCTATCTCGCATCGCGGATCCACTAACAGACAAAATTTCATCTAACTCACACGGGTTGGATTTTGGTTGTGGCCCAGGCCCTACGCTATCTATTATGTTAGAAGAAGCCGGACACACCATGGAGTTGTACGATATCTATTACCACCCAGAAGCTTCTGTGTTGGAAAAAACGTATGACTTTATGACTGCCACGGAGGTGATAGAGCATCTTTATCACCCAGACAAAGTGTGGCAGCAATGGTTGAATTTAGTTAAACCCAAGGGCTGGATTGGTCTTATGACTAAACTAGTAATAGACGTAGACGCGTTTGCTGGTTGGCACTACAAGAATGACCCGACACATGTCGTCTTCTTTAGTCGTCAAACATTCCAGTTTTTGGCAGAGCGGGATAAGCTCGAACTAGAATTTTTTGGAAATGATGTAATTTTACTGAGGAAAGTGCAGTAATGGGTCGTAGTAAGAAATCAAGAAAACCGGGAGCACTTGGCGCTCCGGAACCTATGGTTACTCGTAACCGTAGTGAATCTGATGTTGAAGGTCGTGAACGTAAGCGTGTTAAAAAGCGTAAAGGCCTTAAGTCGGGCAGCCGTCACTCAGATGGTAGCGAAGCAAAACAGCGTAAAGCTGCACTAGCTCGCGACCCTCGTTTAGGTAGCAAGAAAAAAATCCCGCTGATTGTTGAACCAGCGAAGAAGTCGACGAAACAAGAGCGCAAGCTATCTAACGAACAAGAGTTAGAGATGCTTGAGAATGATGCTCAATTGAACACATTGCTAGATCGTATCGAAAATGGTGAAAACCTAGGTGCTGGTCTGCAGAAGTTTGTTGATGAGAAACTTGATCGTATCGAACACCTAATGGGCCGCTTAGGTCTGCTAGAACCAGAAGACGATGAAGAAGAGATCTTCGAAGAAGCACCGGTTGCATCTAAGAAGAAAGCAAGCTCTGACGAAGACTTGCTATCTCAATTCGAAGATTTCGACTTAGACAGCTTTAAAGGTTAATAGCCAATGAACGTAACCTTATTAGCAATTGCTGGTGGAATTATCATTCTCGGCTTGGGCTCTTACGCAGGTTACCTTCTACTTCAAGTGAAGAAGCAGACGGAGTTGCAAAAGCAGCATCAAGCACTTGCCATTGAAAAACGTAACGCGACGATTTACGAAAACGTAAATACTTTGTGCTTAGCGGGTATTCAAGGCCAGTGTGACTTACCTGAGATCAGTATCCGAGTGTGTATCATTATGGATAACGTTCAGGGTGATGAGCGTGTCGATTTTGATTCTGAGTATCCTGCTCTTTCTGAGCTGTACCATATCGTAAAAGATATGGCTCGCGGAGACGGAAGGCAGGAACTGACGAAGAAAGAGCGCAGGCAGCAGAATCTCACACGCCATAAGGCGGAGACTCGCTTGAATGATGCGGTCATTGAAGATTTGAAAAGGTTGCAGGAGAAGGTTAAGCCTCTCAACAACCAAATCAACATTCAGATGATCTAGTCACTAAGACTTTTAAATATAGAGGCTTGTTTAACATTCCGTTTTTAGACGCGCTGCTTTTAATACCTATGCATTTAAGACTTTTCATCTTAAATGCATCTTGTTTTTAAGTCGCCTTATCTTTTAATAGACAATGTTAAATGAGCCTTCTTACCTTTTGCGTCTCGTTAATCCCGACGCTTTGTTAGTGATCAAGCTAGCAGTTCTGAGTTTTTGTCTGAAAAATTGATTTTGTCTTGGAACGACCTTACTGGTCGTGTGGCAAAATAACCCGTCTATATTTTAATGTATGTAAAATGATTTGAGAGACCTTAGGTTCTCGCGGATCTAAATTGGAATTACCGCTATGTCGATCAAGCCAGTAACAACGAATCAGCAAATCGTTTGGGATCAAGAGATCTTAAACAAGTACAACTATTCGGGACCTCGTTACACTTCATATCCAACAGCGTTGGAGTTTCATGAAGCGTTTACCGTCGCTGATTACGACATGGCGTGTACTCAGTACCCTGAGCGTCCACTCTCTCTTTACGTGCATATCCCGTTCTGTCATAAGCTTTGTTACTACTGTGGTTGTAATAAAGTCATTACTCGTCACTCGCATAAAGCGGATGAGTACTTGGATGTGATTGAACATGAAATCCGCCAGCGCGCCTCTTTATTGAATGGCCGTAAAGTGACTCAACTGCACTTCGGTGGTGGTACACCAACGTTCTTGACCAAAACACAAATCACTCGTTTGATGGGCATTTTGCGTGAAGAGTTTAACTTCACCGCTGACGCTGAAATCAGTATTGAAGTTGACCCGCGTGAGATTGAGCTAGACGTACTTGACCACCTTCGAAATGAAGGCTTCAACCGCCTGAGCATTGGCGTGCAAGACTTTAATAAAGAAGTACAGAAGCTGGTTAACCGTGAGCAAGATGAAGAGTTCATTATTGCAATGGTTCAACGTGCGACAGAGCTAGGCTTCCGTTCAACTAACCTGGATTTGATCTACGGCCTACCAAAGCAGACTCAAGCTTTGTTCGCTGAAACATTGAAGCAAGTGTTAGAAATGAAGCCGGGCCGTTTATCTGTATTTAACTACGCACACATGCCGCAACTGTTTGCTGCGCAGCGTAAGATAAAAGATGAAGACCTACCTGAAGCTAAAGAGAAGATGGCTATCTTACAAGATACTATCGAGACGCTAACTGGGGCGGGTTATCAGTTCATAGGTATGGATCACTTCGCATTACCTGAAGACGAGCTAGCCGTAGCACAACGTGAAGGTATTCTGCATCGTAACTTCCAAGGCTACACGACCCAAGGTGAAGCTGACTTAATTGGTTTCGGTGTTTCTGCTATCTCAATGGTCGGTGATGCTTACGCTCAAAACCAGAAAGAGCTGAAGAAGTACTACGCTCAAGTGAATGACCTGCGCCATGCACTTTGGAAAGGTGTTGCACTAGACAGTGACGACCTTCTACGTCGTGAAGTGATCAAGCAGCTGATTTGTAACTTCAAGCTTGATAAAACAATGATCGAATCTGAGTTCTCGGTTAACTTTAATCGCTACTTCAAAGAAGATTTAGAGCTTCTACAAACCTTTATCAACGATGAGTTGGTTGAAGTCGATGACAAAGAAATCCGCGTAACTTTGCGTGGCCGTTTGCTGATCCGTAACATCTGTATGTGTTTTGATAAATACCTACGTGCCAAGGCTCGCCAACAGCAATTCTCTCGCGTCATCTAATAACTCGATAGAGAATAGAAACATAAAAAATGCCAGCATCATGCTGGCATTTTTGTATCTGACTCATTCGGTTTCTGCCTGATTTAGGCGAGGCTCTCTTTGGTGCCCTGTTTAGCCTCTGCGTTTTATTCGACTTTGTTATTCGTTTTAAACTTGGCATTTAGCTTACTGCCTAGGTCGGTAGGCCATTGGTCAAACGGAACTGGACGGCTGTATAAGAAACCTTGAGCTAATGGGCATTGAAGCTGCTTGAGTAGTTCAGCTTGTTGTTGTGTTTCAACGCCTTCTGCCACCAAACTCACTTTGAAACCCTTGGTAATGTTGACGATGGCCGCGACGATGGAGCTGTCTAGGTTCTCTTTTTCCAACTTACTGACGAAGCTGCGATCGATCTTTAAGCAATCAAATGGCATTTTGTGTAAGTAAGCCAGTGACGAATAGCCGGTACCAAAGTCATCAATTGCAATCGAGATGCCTAGTGCTTTTAGCGTCAGCATATTATCGATGATGGTTTGGTCATTGTCGACGATGCGTGATTCAGTGATCTCTAGCGTCAGGTTTTGGGCTGGTAATTTGGTGTCACGCAGCGTGGTTTTAACCAATTCAATAAATCCGCTTTCACTCAGTTGGTCGACAGATAAGTTAACGTGAATAGAGAAGTCTTTATTCCATTTTCCAGATTCAATCGCAATTGCAGTATCTCGACACGACTTGTGCAAGATCTGCTTACCAATGTCGTATATCAATCCTGTTTCTTCTGCTAAAGGAATGAACTCCAAAGGTGAGATTATACCCTCGTCCGTTACCCAACGAGCTAAAGCCTCGGCACCTATGGTAGCTCCAGATTCCAGGTCGATTATAGGCTGATAGAAGGGCTCGAACTGCTGAAGCTCAATTGCCTTGTTAAGACGTGCCAGCATCTTGGTACGATATCTCGATGCTTTGCCCATTTCTGGGTTGTAAATACTGACACTGGTTTTGTCTTGCTTTGCGTTGCTCAAGGCTATACTGCTGTTGCGTAGCAGCAGTGTAATGTCGTTGACGTTCGAGACATTCACGACACCCATTGATACTTTGATGACCACGCTTTCTGATTCCATGGCAAATGGGGAGGTAAAGATTCGAAGTAAGCGGCTCGTCAGTAGCTGGACGTCATCTATTTGATTGATGTTAGGAGCGTAAATCGCAAATTCATCCCCGCCAGTTCGAGCTAACAGGAAGTTCGATGGTAGCGTACCTCTTAAACGAGCGGCCGCAATGATAAGCAGTTGGTCACCATTGTAATGGCCGAGGCTATCATTAATATCTCGAAAGCGGTCAATACCAATTAAATAAAGTGTACCTTTTTCGTTTTCAGGGTTTTTCTTGGCTGTATCAATAAAGCCTTCACGACTATACAGTTTGGTTAATGAGTCATAGGTAAGTTGAGCCTGTAACGCCTGAAAAGAAGCCTTTAAATTGTTGGTCATTTCATTAAATGACGCAGTTAACATGCTAATTTCATAGATGTTGCCCGTTTTTGGCATGCTCGTCTCCCAGTCACCTTTGGCGAGGCGCTTTGCTGCCCCTGCAGTTGAAGTGATGGGTTGAGTTACGCGATTAAAGGCAATTAATCCAGCGATAATACCAATGCAACTGAGCGTTAGACCGAGTAACCAACTGTTTCTTTGGTTTTTTGGTAATTCACCAAGTAGGCTACTTTCTGGGATCGACATACCAATAATCCAAGTGATGCCGTACTCATCTTCATAAGGGGTAAGTTGATTGAAATATCGTTCGTTATCTAAATTAAAACTAAAGCGCTGCACATTTAAATCATCGATTAGATGAAACTTATCTACATAACGGGCACTTTCACGTATTACCGCGTTAGCACTCTCTGTTGCTAACAAGCGCTGGCCTTTGTCTGTTTGTCCTGTTCCCCAAGAGACCACGCTGCCTCCGCCCGAATGAGCGACTAAGCGCTGTTGCTTATCAATAATATAAACAGAGGCATCCGTTTTATCTTTGAGATCCTTGAGAAAAGCATTAAAGGTGTTGATCTTAATATCGCTGGCGAGGACACCTTTGAGCTCGTTATCACTATAGATAGGAGCGAGAGCCGATAAAGTGATCTCTTGTCGTTCATCTGCATTGGCATAAATTGATGACCATACAGCCTTGTTCTGTGTCACTACTGGAGTGTACCAAGGGCGAACTCTAGGGTCATAACCTGAAATTATGGTTCGAATGTCTCCGCTAATCGTATTACCACGATAAATGACAAGTTTGCCTTGAGTTCGATCATCCCGGGCCATTAAAGTTAAGCCGCGGTTTGTTTCTTTTCGAAAGCCGACATAGTTACCATCTTCAGAACCAAAGCCGATTACATCAAGCTGAGGGATCGCTTGAAAATGCGCAGAAAACTTGTAAAGAATATAGTCTTGAACCTGACTAAGATTTCCCTCTTTATAAAGGTTGTGATAACCGATGTTATGACTTAGTGAAAGGTTAGCGTGAAATGGCTTTTCTAAAAAATCGGCAAGGCTTTGATGAACGTTATCAGTGAGTGATGTTAGTTGGCGCGCACTAATATCACTCACCATCTCCTTGTAGCTTTGCTTTTGAGTGAAAATCATTACGCCCATAGTGAAGAGAAATATCATCACGAATGGCAGAACCACTGCGGTTCTCAAGGTAATTTGTGTTTTCAAAGACATCTTTAGCTACAGTTTGGATAGATAGTGTACTGTAATTGTACCGATACTATTCAAAGCAAGCGACACTTTTTAGCTTTAAAAAATATGTATGTAGAGGCATATAAAGATCAGTACAACTCTTTGAGTTTACGAGTAAGGGTATTTCTTCCCCATCCTAAAACTTTCGCTGCATCTTGTTTATGGCCATTAGTATGGTTGAGTGCGGCCTCTAATAATATACGTTCAAACTCGGGTAGAGCATAAGTCAGCAGCTCTTTTTCGCCGGAATCAAGCGCAATCTTGGCCCAATTAGCCAGCAGTTGTTGCCAATTACCATCAGTGCCTTCGTTGATCACAACCTTCTCTTCCAACAACTCAGGAGGCAGATCCGAAGGAAGTATTTCACTACCACTTGCCATTACTGTTAACCAACGACAAATGTTCTCAAGCTGACGCACGTTACCCGGCCAATTGAGCTGATTGAGCTTCAGAATGGTCTCTGGGTGTAGTGTCTTCACTTCTACACCAAGCTCTTCAGCGGCTGATGCTAGGAAGTGGTGAGTCAGCTTTTCAATGTCCTGTTTACGTTCGCGCAGTGCCGGAATATGGATTCGGATAACGTTGAGTCGATGGAAAAGGTCTTCACGGAAACCACCGTCATGTACTAAGCGCTCAAGATCTTGGTGGGTTGCGGCAACGATACGAACATCGACCTTAACCGCAGAATGTCCACCTACGCGATAAAACTGGCCATCAGACAGCACGCGCAGTAGTCGAGTCTGAATATCGAGTGGCATGTCGCCAATCTCATCAAGAAACAGAGTACCCCCGTTGGCTTGCTCGAAGCGTCCTTGGCGAACGCTGTTGGCTCCAGTAAAGGCTCCTTTCTCATGGCCAAACAGCTCTGACTCGATGAGATCTTTGGGAATCGCAGCCATGTTCAGGGCGATAAAGGGCTTTTTCGCTCTTGGGCTGTGACGATGTAAGGCGTGTGCGACTAGTTCTTTACCTGTACCTGATTCACCATTGATCAGTACGGAAATGGATGACCGAGACAAACGACCAATGGCGCGGAAGACTTCTTGCATCGCAGGCGCTTCGCCAATGATTTCTGGCGCGTTGGTGTCTTCTACTGCTTCGCTGGCTTGTTCTCGCTTTTGCTCTTGGCTGTGGGCGATTGCTCGCTCTACTAAAGTCAGTGTCTCATCGATATCGAACGGCTTAGGCAGATACTCAAAAGCGCCTTTTTGATAAGCATTGACCGCCGCATCAAGGTCTGAGTGCGCGGTCATAATGATCACTGGCAGGTCGGGAGAGCGTTGATGAACCTGATGCAAAAGCTCAATACCGTCAATGCCGGGCATGCGAATATCAGATACCAATACATCTGGCGTCTCGCGCTCAAGAGCAAGTAATACGCTCTCTGCATCAGCAAATGTTTCACACTTTATATCCGCAGATGAAAGTGTTTTCTCTACTACCCAGCGGATAGAGCTGTCGTCATCGACGACCCAAACGTATCCTTTACTCATAATTCAATTCCTTTGCAGCCAAATCTATTGTGATAATCATTGTTGTTTTTATTGTTCGGTATTCAGTGTTGCTAATGAAACGTTGTTTCCAGTGGGAGACCCAGCTTTGTTTATATCGGCAAATAAATCGTGAATGTGGTGTTGCCCGGCCAGCTTTCAACATCAATTTTCCCATTGTGTTGATCGATCAGGTTTTGAGATATCGATAGCCCTAGCCCTGTGCCTCCTTCTCGTCCGCTGACCATTGGGTAAAACAGGGTGTCTTTCAATTCATCGGGGATACCTGGGCCGTTGTCGCAGATCTCAATGCGAGCGGCGAGTTTGTGTCGCTGACCATGAATGTTTGCTTGATGCACCGTTCTGGTGCGAATGGTGATTTTCCCTGATTCTTGAGCCTTCAGAATCTGAGCTGCGTTGCTCACTATGTTGAGCATGGCTTGTTCTACCTGTGCTGAATCCATCAAGATGTCCGGTAGGCTCGGGTCGTAGTCTCGTTCGATGATGAGTGTTGAGCCTGATTCTAGCTCGACGAGTTGCCTTACTTTTTCAAGTATTTGGTGAAGGTTCTCTTCCGATTTGGTCCCCGGTTTCTGTGGGCCAAGCAGGCGATCGACCAAAGCTCTCAGGCGGTCGGCTTGCTCAATAATGATCTGCGTATATTCATTAAGGGACTGATCAGGGAGCATTTTACCAAGTAGCTGCGCGGCTCCTCTTAATCCGCCCAATGGATTCTTAATCTCATGGGCTAATCCACGCACCAATAGTTTAGCCGCTTGTTGTTGTGCGTGTTGGTTGAGCTCTTGGCTGAGGCGTCTTTGTTGGTCTATCTTGCGCATCTCAACCAATAACAGCGTTTCTCGCTGCCAAGAGATTGGGCTCACCGTTACCTCAAGCATTAGTGGGCGGTTATCAACCACAAAGGTAACGTCACTGTCGGTAATGCTCTGGCCACTTTGTAGCGGTTGAGTCAACAGCGCTAAATCCAGTGAGGCGTGCTGGATAAGCTGGCTCAGAGGGTGATCAACGATACGTCGTGCACTTTGCGAAAAGAGTTGTTCAGCCGCCGGGTTGGCGTATCGGACATACAGTTGCTCATCGAGCATCAATGTTGAGGTCACCATATTGTCGAGAATGGCGCTGGAAAGATGATGTGTATCTATGCTGTCGCTTTTGGCTGATCGATTCACTATTTCGTCCTTGAACTGGTGTTTTTCTCATTGCACCAAATTGGTGCGAAGCTAAGTTCAAGTATGGCGCATATCAACCAGAAGCTAAAGATAATTCATTAGAGTCGCTGAAAGCTGCTTCGATCAGGTGAAAAGTAGAGGTAATTTGGCCTCTTTTAACACATTGGCTTACTTGAGCGTCGCTCGATGTAAATACACGGTGACTGGACTAGTAGATGCAATAAGCTTGCCGCTTCTATGTGCTTGAATTGCAATGGTGTGAGTGCCTCGATCGATACCTTTCAATTCCCAATTAGGTTGGGTTTGTGGAGCGCCATAACGACGACCATCGAGCATCAATTGCAACTGCTCTCCAATACCAAGCTTGCGGTTGAGTTCTATTTTTATTGGGATTAAGCCACGGTTGCTGCGGATGGTTTGATCATGAACTGGAGTCAGCATGCTGAGGGCTAACTGAGCGGGTACCTCTCGTTTCGTGTTATCCGTTTTTTCCTGAGCTTGAGCTGGTGTTGCCGTTTTAGCTGTAGAGGGATCTGCAGCGTCAACAGGCGTTGAGGCCTCAAATTTAGGGGCTGGCGCGGAAGCTTGTACGTCAGGTAGACGAAGAGCCTCCGCACCTTGATCGGTAGGGGTATCACTAAAGTGAAGCACACCATCCTCATCTTCCCAGGTGTACACCGTTTGAGCAGAGCACGAGAATGCGACTGTTAATCCGATTAGGAACAGTATGTTTTTCATATCGTTAGCTTCTTTCCACCGTTAGGTGTTTTCACGTTTGACGTTAGTTTTGTTATTGATTTTATTGTATTTATAGCAACAGCCTCTGAGGGCTTTGTTTAAGATATGGTACGAGGAAGCTGGGGGAGGGAGAATAGAAAAAAGGCCCGCCTGCGAGGCGAGCCTAATATTTTTTAGTGCTTCTTACATGTTGCAATAGCTTTTACTGCAGTAAGAATTACATGCTAACCGACTAAGGGTTAAACTGAGTAGTACAGTTCAAACTCAAGTGGGTGTGTAGCCATGTTCACGCGCTGTACGTCATCAGATTTCAGAGTGATGTAAGAATCGATGAAGTCGTCAGAGAATACGCCACCAGCCGTTAGGAACTCACGGTCTTCGTTAAGTGCTGCTAGAGCACCTTGTAGAGATTCTGCAACTGTTGGGATTTCAGCTGCTTCTTCTGCAGGAAGGTCGTATAGATCTTTATCCATAGCTTCGCCAGGGTGGATCTTGTTCTTAATACCGTCAAGGCCAGCCATAAGCATTGCTGAGTAGCATAGGTATGGGTTAGCTGCTGGGTCACCAAAACGTAGCTCGATACGACGTGCTTTCGGGCTTGGTACTACTGGGATACGGATAGAAGCAGAACGGTTACGTGCTGAGTAAGCAAGCATTACAGGTGCTTCGAAACCAGGTACAAGACGCTTGTATGAGTTCGTTGATGGGTTAGCAAATGCGTTGATTGCGCGAGCGTGCTTGATTACACCACCGATGTAGTAAAGAGCCATTTCAGATAGGCCGCCGTACTTATCACCAGCAAACAAGTTTTGTCCATCTTTGTTCAATGACATGTGAACGTGCATGCCAGAACCGTTGTCACCAACTAGTGGCTTAGGCATGAATGTCGCTGTTTTGCCAAATGCGTGCGCAACGTTGTGTACAACGTACTTGTAGATTTGAGTCTCATCCGCTTTTGTTGTTAGCGTGTTGAAGCGAGTTGCGATTTCGTTTTGACCCGCAGTTGCAACTTCGTGGTGGTGAGCTTCAACAACTAGGCCCATCTCTTCCATTACTAGACACATTGCTGAACGGATATCTTGAGATGAATCGACAGGAGCTACTGGGAAGTAACCGCCTTTAACGCCAGGACGGTGACCTTTGTTACCGCCTTCGATGTCAGAACCTGTGTTCCAAGCTGCTTCTACATCATCAATCTTGAAGAACGAACCAGACATGTCGTTTGAGAACTTAACGTCATCGAATAGGAAGAATTCTGGCTCTGGACCCACTAGAACTGTGTCTGCGATACCCGTAGAACGTAGGTATTCTTCAGAACGTTTAGCGATAGAGCGTGGGTCACGGTCGTAGCCTTGCATTGTTGCAGGCTCAAGGATGTCACAACGGATGTTTAGCGTTGCATCTTCTGTGAATGGGTCCAGTACAGCAGAAGCTGCGTCTGGCATCATTACCATGTCAGATTCATTAATGCCTTTCCAACCAGCTACTGAAGAGCCGTCAAACATTTTGCCTTCTTCGAAGAAGTCTGCATCAACTTGGTGAGAAGGAATAGAGATGTGCTGCTCTTTACCTTTTGTATCAGTAAAACGTAAGTCGATAAATTTAACTTCGTTCTCTTGGATCAGGGATAGTACATTTTCTACTGACATCTTGGATAACCTCCAGTGTTATTAATTCGGTATTAGCTCGATTCGGTTGAAACCAGCATTGATTAATGTCTATACGTGCATTAATCGATGCTGATTTATCTATAGCCAAAAACGTGCCAAAAAAATTATTCCATTAATTTCAATGATTTACTTGTTTCCTTGATTTGCGAACTCTGACTTTTGCACCAAAATGATCTTTGGTTGCACTGTATTGGTGCAACCATTTATCTGTGCACCAATATGAGACATAAGCGAACACCATTCAGCAATGAATTGCCTAAGTTGTCAATCCACTTTTGTTATTTTACCTGAGATTTGGTTGCCCACTTCGCGGGTGATACTTTTCGATAACCCTACGAATTAGTCGACTAGACACTGTACGGAACCAAAGTTAAGCGGATATGAATCGCTAATAAAGAAAAAAGCCTTGGTTCAGATCACATATTTCTGGGTTTTTGTCTAGAATCTGGTATATTATTGACCGTTTTTTAAATCAAGCTAGCGGTTATTATCCAAACTTTTGAGATAAGTGACGGCTACTTTTATGAGTGAATCGAGAATCCATGTCTACTCCACAGATTGATAAGTTAAGAAATATCGCGATCATCGCGCACGTTGACCACGGTAAAACGACTTTGGTTGATAAACTACTACAACAGTCAGGCACTCTTGAGTCTCGTGGTGAAGCTGAAGAGCGTGTCATGGATTCGAATGACATCGAAAAAGAGCGTGGCATTACAATCCTTGCTAAGAACACAGCAATCAACTGGAATGATTACCGCATCAACATCGTAGATACTCCGGGACACGCGGACTTCGGTGGTGAAGTTGAGCGTATCATGTCTATGGTTGATTCTGTTCTGCTTATCGTTGACGCAGTTGATGGCCCAATGCCTCAAACTCGTTTCGTAACGCAAAAAGCATTCGCACACGGTCTTAAGCCAATCGTTGTAATCAACAAGATTGACCGCCCAGGCGCTCGTCCTGATTGGGTTATGGATCAAGTATTTGACCTTTTCGACAACCTAGGTGCTACAGATGAGCAACTAGACTTCACCGTTGTTTACGCTTCAGCTCTAAACGGTTGGGCAACAATGACTGAAGGCGAAACTGGCGAGAACATGGAACCATTGTTCCAAGCTGTTGTTGATACAGTAGAAGCGCCAGCAGTTGACCTTGACGGTCCACTACAAATGCAAATTTCACAACTTGATTACAGCTCTTACGTAGGTGTTATCGGTGTTGCTCGTGTTACTCGTGGTTCTGTTAAGCCAAACCAACAAGTAACTATCGTGAATGCTGAAGGCAAAAAACGTAACGGTAAAGTAGGTACTGTACTTGGTTACCTAGGCCTTGAGCGTCACGAAGTAGAACAAGCTAACGCTGGCGACATCATTGCAATCACAGGTCTTGGTGAGCTGAAAATTTCAGACACTATCTGTGACGTAAACACTGTTGAAGCAATGGAACCTCTATCTGTTGATGAACCAACAGTAACAATGACTTTCCAAGTAAACACTTCTCCGTTCGCGGGTAAAGAAGGTAAGTTTGTAACTTCACGTAACATCCTTGAGCGTCTTGAAAAAGAATTGGTTCATAACGTTGCACTACGTGTTGAAGAAACTGAAAGTCCAGACCGTTTCCGCGTATCAGGCCGTGGTGAACTTCACCTTTCTATCCTGATCGAAAACATGCGTCGTGAAGGTTTCGAGCTAGCAGTATCTCGTCCAGAAGTAATCATCAAAGAAGAAGATGGTCAGAAAATGGAACCGTTCGAAACGGTTACTATCGATGTAGTTGAAGAGCACCAAGGTGCGATCATGGAAAGCATCGGTCTACGTAAGGGTGAGCTAACAGATATGGCACCAGATGGTAAAGGCCGTGTTCGCATGGACTTCATGATGCCTTCTCGTGGTCTTATCGGTTTCCAAACTGAATTCCTTACAATGACGTCTGGTTCTGGTCTTATTTACCACTCGTTCGATCATTACGGTCCTTACAAAGGCGGTATCATTGGTCAACGTAACAACGGTGTTCTAATCTCGAACGCGACTGGTAAAGCACTGACTTACGCATTGTTCTTCCTTCAAGCTCGTGGTCGTCTATTTACAGAGCACGCTGATGAAGTTTATGAAGGTCAAGTAATCGGTATTCACAACCGTTCAAACGACCTTACAGTAAACTGTCTGAAAGGTAAGCAACTAACGAACGTTCGTGCATCTGGTACTGATGAAGCACAAGTTCTTTCTCCACCGATCAAGCACACTCTAGAGCAAGCTCTTGAGTTTATCGATGAAGATGAACTAGTTGAAGTAACGCCACTAAACGTACGTATCCGTAAGAAGCTTCTTACTGAAAACGAACGTAAGCGTGCAGCACGTCCAGCTAAGGCTTAATTGCCAGTTGACTAGCTTCTAGCTATTCAAGCAATACGTTTTAGAATAAATAAGAAAGCCCCGAGTAGCCTAGCTGCTCGGGGCTTTTGTTTTATGTGGTGTTGGAGTAGATACGGGTAAACGAGATGCGAGATACGAAAGGCGTTCAAGTATTCGTCATCTTCAAGAGGGAGGAACGACCGAGTTGGGGATCTAGCTTTTGGTACCTAAGTAACGCTCAACGAATTGAAGCCGCTCATCGACCGACATAAATGGCACCTCGACAACCTTATACCCAAGCTCTTGGTAGACTGTTACTAAAGCGTGGTGAATCTCTAACGCTTTCTCAAACGGATAAGGTCTCACATCATCTTGTACATAAATTGAAGCATCAGGCCGACAGAACAAGACTTGTGAGTGGTAGCCTTGGCTTGCTTCTCGGTAGTTCGCATCAACCTCAAGATTAGCCTGAGACAAGTAACCACAGATATCTGGAATGGCGCGATCAAGAAAAGCAATTTGGTGCTGCTTCGCTTGCTCTTTTTGCTCGCTCATCACGTCTAAGCACAAGTAAGCAAATCCCGGTAGGTCTAACCAAGGTAAAATACCGTTCTCAAGTTGGCTCTGTTGTTCTATCAATTGGCGAGAGGATTCTGCAAATATTGGGTAACCCGCGTTACCCAAGGCATTGAGCAGTGTTGTCTTCCCGGCTCCGGGGCCGCCAGTAATAATGATTGGCTTCATCGTGTTCTGTCTCTGAAGCGTTATTTTTGGTTGAGTTGTGCTAAGAACTTATCCGACTCAGCTATCGCAGCATTCATCTGTGTTATCGCGTAGGCGATGTCTTTTTCTAAGCTCATAAACTCTCCCTGCAATGAACCAACGGCACTCGCATTGAGGTTGTGTTTGAGATAAAGCGTGTTGTCGCGAAGAGTGTTGAGTACCGGATCCATTTTCTTCTCAGCCCGTTTCATCGCTGAAAGCATGGTCTGGTAAGACGATTTGGTTTCACGCAGCTTTTTCTCACTTGAACGACGCAGTGAATCGCTGGTGTAAAGGTCCAACTCTCCCTGCCACTCTTCAAACAGCGCACCCGACACATCTTCAATCGCAGCAATTCGGTCACTGACATTTTGTGCGGCTTTCTCACTGTCTTGGTATTTATCATTAATCTTGTTGTACATGTCTTCAAGGTCGCCGCCACTAAAATTAGTCAGGTTACTCAAAGCTTCAAGTGCGCTAGTAAACCTTCCTGAGCGTCCTGTTGCGACTCTTTAGCGTCTTCCACTCTGTCGACCATAATGTCACGCTTGTGGTAACCCACTTGCTCCATGGCGGAGTAATAAGCTGATTGGCATCCAGTAAGAGTAAAAATAGAGAGGACTATAACTATTAAATAAGGCATCCTAGTTTCCTATAGTTAAATAATATCAATCGTAGTAAATAACTGCTCAACCTAGCTTGTTAAAATGCTCGATAACGGCGTTAGAGTTTTTGATTGTAGAATAACTACTTATCACAAAACTCTGCCTTGTTCTCAAGCCTTTTTCCTACGCTATTTTTGAACATTTACTTACTGTGATTAATATAACGGAATATTAATTAGGACTATGAACGAGTTACCAGGGAGTTACAAGTTGAAGATAAAAAAGGCAGCTACAGGAAGCATCCAGTTTTCCCGCTATCTTCTTACGCGGATGACGCACGATAGAGTTAATGTGAATGCAGGGTACTTGGCGTACATTACTTTGCTCTCGATCGTACCGATGTTGACGGTTTTGCTCTCTATTTTGTCGTCATTTTCAGTTTTTGCTGATGTTGGTTTAGTGATTCAAAACTTCGTTATTACCAACTTTGTTCCCGCTTCCGGGGATGCGGTGCATGGTGCTTTACTGGAGTTTGTTGCCAATACCGGCAAGATGACGGCGGTGGGTAGTGTGTTCTTATTCATTGCCGCTCTGATGCTGATCTCCAATATTGATAAAAACCTAAACTACATCTGGCGAGTAACGGAAAAGCGACGTGCTGTGTTGTCTTTTTCGATGTATTGGATGGTGCTAACTCTTGGGCCTATTTTGATCGGAGCGAGCATTGCTGCAACCTCGTATGTGACATCATTAAACTTGTTACAAAACGAAGTCGTGTCGAGTGCTTTTAATACCGTGATTCGCAAGCTCCCTTTGATTACCTCATTCTTTGCGTTTTTCGGTCTGTATCTGTTGGTTCCCAACAAAAAGATACACTTTTCTCATGCGGCAGCTGGGTCTCTAGTGGCGGCTCTGTTGTTCGAACTCAGCAAGAAAGGCTTTGCAGCTTACATTACTCAGTTTCCGTCTTACCAGTTGATTTATGGCGCATTAGCGGCGATTCCCATTCTTTTTGTTTGGGTCTATTTGTGCTGGTTGATTGTGTTAGTGGGTGCTGAAGTGACGGCCGCGTTGGGCGAGCAGGAACAGTGGAGTGACTCTCAAGAAATGGTACACTCGTCGGATAAAGACAAAATTACAGAGCAAGGAAACAACAGTGATAGCACTGATCCAGAGAGTAAGTGAAGCTGCCGTCCGTGTTGATGGCGAAGTAGTGGGTGAGATTGAGCAAGGCTTATTAGTTCTGTTAGGTGTAGAAAAAGGTGATGACGAAGCCAAAGCCAAACGTTTGATGGAACGAGTGACCACTTATCGTGTCTTTGGAGATGAAGACGATAAAATGAATCTCAATGTAAAGCAGGTAGAAGGTAAGGTATTAGTGGTTTCTCAATTCACTCTGCCAGCTGACACCAAGAAAGGGACACGTGCTGGATTTTCTCGCGGTGCTCACCCAGAAGATGCAGAGCGTCTTTACAACTACTTCTCTGACCAATGTGAATCAGTGTTGCCAACGGAACGTGGCCGATTCGCAGCCGACATGAAAGTGTCTTTGGTTAATGATGGCCCAGTGACATTCTGGCTGCAGGTTTAGGCTTAAAGGAATAAGCATGTTTAAACTCATAACCCCGACCACCGAAAATCAACTGAACAAGTATTACCATTTTCGCTGGCAAATGCTCCGCGAACCTTGGCGAATGCCGGTCGGTTCAGAGCGCGATGAATATGACCCAATGAGTCACCATCGCATGATTGTTGATGGTCGAGGTCGCCCGATGGCGATTGGTCGTCTCTATATCACCCCAGATCTAGAGGGGCAGATTCGCTATATGGCGGTGAAGAACTCTCGCCAAAGCAAAGGCATGGGCTCACTTATCTTGGTTGCGCTAGAGTCACTGGCACGCCAAGAAGGGGCGAAGCGTTTGGTGTGTAATGCTCGTGAAGATGCGATCTCATTCTATGAGAAGAATGAGTTTGAGCGTCGTGGTGAGATTAACGACCAACGCGGGCCTGTGCGTCACCAACAGATGGTAAAACCTCTTGATCCGATGGCTGATGTACTGCGCAAACCAGAATGGTGTAATGAGCTTCAACAGCGCTGGGAGCATCAGATCCCGATCAGTGACAAGATGGGCATCAAGATTAACCAATACACGGGTTATCAGTTCGAGTGTAGTGCTCAGTTGAATCCAAACCTTAACCCTCATAACACCATGTTTGCTGGCTCAGCCTTTACCTTGGCGACCTTAACCGGTTGGGGTATGACTTGGCTACTAATGAAGGAGCGTGGGTTGACTGGTGATATCGTACTAGCAGATAGTAATATTCGTTATCGTCATCCAGTTGAGCAAAATCCAGTGGCATCCACGTCATTGGATGGGATCAGTGGCGATTTAGATCGCCTCGCGTCTGGCAGAAAAGCTCGTATCATCATTCACGTGACCATTAACAGTGGCGACGTGGAGGCGGTTGAGTTTACAGGAACCTATATGCTGATACCTGACTACAAAAAGAGATTATCAATAGAATCCAACGTAAGCATATAGCTGACAATGGCTAGCAGATAAAGATACAGATAGAAGGCGCTACTCTTGTGGAGTGGCGCTTTTTTGTTGGCAGTCGTTAATCTCGGAATATTCAGCTTGGGTGAGCTTTCCTGATATTTGGTGGCACGGGTCGGATAGTGAAATAGAGAGAGTGTGTTGCTCGGTTTTTAGCAAGTCGAGCTCTCCAGACATTTCGCCATTTAACGTTTGAATCCTTTGTTCGCCTTGCTCTGCTGCTGATGCACCAATAATGTGCACTGGTTCGAGTGTGAAGCGTCCACGGTCAAAATTCGCATTGAGCTCTGGGATTTCAAACACGTTATCAGTCGATGTTTCAGAAAGCTTGTCATTAAAGGTCATCACTCCTTGGCGAACGCTACCAGTGAGTTGACCTGTTGTGGAATAGCCGAGCATTAATGAATCGCCGTATAAACCCGCAGCTTGAAGTTCAAACTCGCCATAACCAGTTGCGTCGAGCGGTAGTTCAAGTTGCAGTAACATGGGTGCTATCGGTAATCCATCGGCAGAGATCTCTAAGCTCCATGGCTTGCTGATTTTGTTGAAGTTGAGTGTTGCGTTGGCTTCAATATAGCCGTGCTTTAGTGGGACAAACAGGCGTGTCAGCGTCCATTTTCCTTGCTCGCTATTCATCTCAACCACCGGCTGTGCGCTAATAATGTTTTGGTAGCTGGCATCATTCGCGCTGGCCATCAGCTTTCCTTGCCACAGACCTAGCTTTCTATCCTGTAGAAGTTGAACTTGATACCCCTCGATATGTAATCCTGAGACCTGCCAGTAAGGCTTTTGTGCGAGTTGGATAAGTTGGCTGCGTTCTATGTTAATTCGGCTGATTTCGACATTCTGGAGCTGCGTGAGCCAAGGTATCAAGCGAGTGGCGGGTAGAGGGCTATCTTGGCTTTCCGTAATCCACTTTATACCTTGCAGGTCGAGCTGTGCTAATTGAATGCTGTTAGGGGTTACTTTGCCATTAAGTTGAACAGTGCCCTGTAGGAATTGAGTATAGAAGTCTTCAATCAGAATCTGGTTCGGATCTAAATTGAGCTTGATACTTGGCTCGATGAACATGTCTTCATCAATGGTCACTCCCTCTGCTTGCAGAGAGAAAATGGCTTTCTGTTGCTTCCACAGCTCAAAAGGCAGTTGGATATTTTCTAGTGAGGCATCAAAAGCTGCGAGGTGGCCGTCTTGCCACTCTACATCGCTACGCAGAATATCTAAGCTATTGATGTGATTGATCTGAATACCTGTCACATCCCACTCTTTGCTTAGTAGGCTTTGGGTCTGTTTCTGATTGAGTCGTAAGCCATCGACGGTCACATTCACCAACGACCAATCTTGCTGATACTGCTCTGCTTGACCAGAAATTTTGGCACCACGCCAGTCAAACGAAGCGCCATACAGGGTGCTATCACTTGGTTTAAGATCTAGGTCAATCAACAGGTTATCGAACGCTTCGCCTTGCCAATACAGCTGTGAGGCAGAAAGTTGGGTTTTTCCATAAGGTAGAAGTGAGTTGTCGTTGTTCCACGTTGGGTCGGAGATCTGAAGATCGATGCCTCGCGCGTTAAAGTCTGGGGTTGAAAAGTCGAGATTGTTGATGGCCAGCTGGTGGATCTTAATGCTTGGCTGGGTAAATAAAGAGGCGAGCGTTTCTAGGTCGTCGGCTTCTAACTGCAGTCCGCTGATCAATACAGAGTCCAAAACCAGCTTAGTTTCAAGAATAGAGTCTGAGCTGAACCAAAGGTCAACCTTGTCGATATACAGCGGTGTTTGTTTTTCAGGTTGGCTTTGGGTAATGCCCATTAAGGTGATGTGATAAGGCGCCTGGTACTCAACATCTTCAATGAGCACAGGTTGTTCAATCGCATGTTTGATAAAAAAGTTAGTAACATCCGCGCGGTATTGGGTTTGCAGGCTTAATAGCAATGCTGCGATAGTTGCAACGGCGATAGCCAACGCAATGCCGAACATCATGAATACCTTTTTCATTCCCTGAAAGCCTTAAATTTCAATCGTCTCAAAACAGAGTGGAACAAAAAGGGACAAGCAGCAACAAAAAAGCCCCTCAAAAGAGGGGGCTTGCTACAAAAATATCACTTTAAATTGGACGTTCGCTTTTGGCTAAGCCCGAGCAGATGGTTGTGTTAGTCCAGTTGAGGGCCTGCCGCAACCAGTGACTTACCTTCAGCGTTGTCTGTGTACTTATCAAAGTTGTTGATGAAGCGCTCTGCTAGATCTTTCGCTTTGCTTTCCCATTGTAGAGGGTCAGTGTATGTATCGCGTGGGTCAAGAATCGCTGGGTCAACATCGTGCAACGCTAGTGGTACTTCTAGGTTAAACATAGGGATAACCTTAGTCTCAGCTTGGTCGATTGAGCCATCTAGGATAGCGTCGATGATGCCACGAGTATCTTGGATTGAGATACGTTTGCCAGTGCCATTCCAACCAGTGTTCACAAGGTAAGCTTCAGCGCCAGCTGCTTCCATACGCTTCACAAGTACTTCAGCGTACTGAGTTGGGTGAAGAGTTAGGAATGCCGCCCCAAATGCCGCAGAGAACGTTGGTGTTGGTTCAGTAATACCACGCTCTGTACCTGCTAGTTTCGCAGTGAAGCCAGATAGGAAGTGGTACTTCGTTTGCTCTGGAGTCAGTTTAGAAACAGGTGGTAACACACCAAATGCATCAGCAGTCAGGAAGATAACCTTTTGAGCGTGACCGGCTTTTGATACTGGCTTAACGATGTTGTCGATATGGTGAATCGGGTAAGAAACACGAGTGTTCTCGGTTTTTGAGCCGTCATCAAAATCGATAGAACCATCGCCACGAACCGTTACGTTTTCTAGTAGCGCATCGCGACGGATTGCATTGTAGATTTCAGGTTCTGCTTCTTTAGATAGGCGAATGGTCTTGGCGTAACAACCACCTTCGAAATTGAAGATACCATCGTCATCCCAACCGTGCTCATCATCACCGATTAGCTCACGTTTAGGGTCGGTTGAAAGGGTTGTTTTACCTGTGCCTGATAGACCGAAGAAAATCGCCACATCGCCTTCTTCACCGACGTTAGCACTACAGTGCATTGAAGCAATGCCTTGCAGAGGAAGTAGGTAGTTCATCATTGCGAACATGCCTTTCTTCATCTCACCGCCGTACCAAGTACCACCGATGATTTGAACGCGTTCTGTTAGGTTGAAAGCAACGAAGTTTTCAGAGTTGAGACCCTGCTTTTCCCAGTTAGGGTTAGTTGTTTTAGCACCGTTCATTACCACGAAATCAGGTTCGAACGTTGCTAGCTCTTCGTCTGTTGGACGAATGAACATGTTCTTAACGAAGTGCGCTTGCCATGCTACTTCAGTGATAATACGTACACTTAAGCGCGTATCAGGGTTAGCACCACAGTAACCGTCAATGACAAACAGGCGCTTGCCAGATAGCTGAGTTGTCACAAGCTCTTTAAGCTCATCCCATACTTCAGTTGTAATCGGTTTGTTGTCGTTTTTGCCTTGATCTGACCACCACATGGTATCGCGCGTGGTGTCATCTTTAACAATGTACTTATCTTTTGGTGAGCGGCCAGTAAAGATACCAGTGTCAACCGCAACAGAGCCTAGTTCCGTTACTACGCCTTTTTCGTAGCCTTCCAAACCTGGCAGTGTCTCTTCAACGAATAACTGCTCGTAGCTAGGGTTACGAAGAACTTCAGTAACGCCAGTCAGTCCGTGCTTAGTTAGATCAATTTGTGCAGCCTTAGTATGTTCCATAACGGTCATAGGTGCTCCTTGTAGGATATTTTGTAGGGATTTTGTATTAATTTTTTATTGTTATCTGCTCACCATGCTAGCAACGAGGCTCGGGGGAAACAGGGATATAGCTCAAAAAATATCCATATTAACCATGGGGTTTTAAGCGCCTCATCACATATTGGCCTGACTAGTCTATCCTGTACGCAAACCTTTGCGCTAGAGGAGAGAACATTATTAATTGATTAAAATTAAGAGGTGATTTTATTACGAGATGTTACGGGGTTTGCGATATTTTGATCACAAAAAAGGCCAGCGTTGCGCTGACCTTTTTGGGGTAAATTACGTGTTTTTGGTACGCCGTAAATTAATGAACCGTATTGCTGCCTTTATCTGCTGCTTCTGCATACAGAGCGTCAACATCATTCTTGTCGAACGAGTAGTTTGTGCCACAGTAATCGCAGTGTAGAGCAACGCTACCTTCCGTGCTAAGAATGTCGTAGATCTCTTCTTGAGCGACAGTAATGATAGCGGCACCGCTTCGGTCACGTGAACAACCACAGAAGAATTCAACCGGTTGTGGTGTGAACAGTTGTACTTTCTCTTGGTTGTACAAACGGTAAAGCAGTTCGTTTGCTTCTAGAGTGAATAGCTCTTCATTTTTAACTGTGTCAGTTAGCTGCTCTAGGTGCTCGAAGTCGTCTGGCGTACCAGTGCCATCTGGCATCACTTGTAGCAACATACCAGCAGCGTGTGCTTTACCTTCATGCTCGCCCGTGCGCAACCATAGACGTGTCTTTAGCTGTTCAGAGTTTGCGAAGTAACCTTCAAGGACTTCAGCTAAAGTGTCACCTTCAAGACCAACGATACCTTGGTAACGCTCACCTTTCTTAGGATCGATAGTGATCACTAGGTGACCTTTACCTATTAGATCGTGCAGGCCAGCGTCGTCGGCAATGTCACCATCAAAGCGAGCAACGCCACGGATCTTCTGATCGTTATCGCCATTGATAACAGCTAGAGATACAGGGCCATCACCTTGCAGTTGCATCGTGATAGAGCCTTCAAACTTTAGAGTCGCTGTGAGTAGCGTCGTTGAAACCAGTAGCTCACCCAACAGCTTTTGTACTGGCGCTGGGTATTCCTTGCTAGAAATAATCTGTTGGTACGCTTCGTCCATCTGTACCAATTCACCACGAACTGATAGGTCTTCAAATAGGTAGCGATTTAAAACATTACTTGTAGACATTGGGTTGGCCATTTGGCTATTCCTTCTAGCTTATTGAGTCTTGAACTTGATGATGTCACGACGTTGCTTTTTATCTGGGCGACGTTCTGGTGCTGGGCTATGAGCGTTCAGTTTACGTTGTGTTGCAAACTCTTCTCTCTTTGCCAAGCTCTCGGTGGTTTCTTCATAGAGGGTTTGAGCTATAGGAGCTCCACCACGATGGGCCGAGATTTTCTCGATTGTCACCGTCTTTTCTTCATTACCTTGGCGCAGGGTAATCACTGCTCCAAGTTCGACAATTTTACTTGGCTTGCTGCGCTGACCATTATAGTGGACTTTGCCACCATCGACCATATTGCGAGCAATCGACCGGGTTTTGTAAAAACGAGCTGCCCACAACCATTTATCGAGTCTGACAGCTTCATTAGTAGTTTTCATATAGGGCTGCGCCTTATTAAGTGAGAAATGAATGCGGTTTAACTGTAATGAACAGTGCGCAACATGCTTTTAATTACATTAAGTAGAAGCTTAAAGTGGAGGCGGTTGGCATTTTTTTCAAGTCATAATACAAAATAGCCATGTAATGCCGCTTTATAGATTTGCTATGATATAGTTCAGGATCTTATGCTTAAATAAGCTTGGTATCGAACGAATGAATAAAAAAGCTGAAAGTTTAATGATTTGCAGCATTTGTCGTCATGAAAAGGGGCAAGGAAAGTGAACTTTTTAGAGCTCAAGAATCGCGCAGGAAATTCTCCTGTGTTGAGCCGCTTATTAGAAAATGGATTTGTACTTCAGCAGAAACTAAGCCTAGCGATGTGTTGTATGTTGATTGCAGCTTCCGCATGGATTTTAGGGCAGCTTGCATGGTTTATTGAACCTGCTGAGCAAACCGTCGTGCCTTGGAAAGCAACAGCTTCATCATTTTCTACTCCTCAATCGACCCTTGATATCTCTTCTTTGCAGCGGAGCAACCTTTTTGGTGCCTATAACCCAACCACGCCAGTTGTGGTTGAACAGCAAGTTATCCAAGATGCGCCAAAGACACGATTAAATCTAGTTTTGGTCGGTGCTGTTGCCAGTTCTAATCCAAAACGGAGCTTAGCGGTGATCGCTAATCGCGGTACGCAGGCGACCTACGGAATTAATGAAGAGATAGAAGGCACTAGAGCTAAGCTTAAAGCCGTATTAGTCGACCGTGTCATTATTGATAACTCTGGGCTAGACGAAACCCTGATGCTTGAAGGTATTGAGTACAAGCGTTTGTCTGTATCAGCGCCTGCGCCACCTCGTACCTCTTCTTCTGTGCGTGGCAACAACCCAGCTTCTGCAGAAGAGAAGCTAGATGAAATTAAAGCGAAGATAATGAAAGATCCGCAACAAATCTTCCAATATGTTCGACTGTCTCAGGTGAAACGCGACGATAAAGTGATTGGTTATCGTGTGAGCCCTGGCAAAGATTCAGAACTTTTTAACTCTGTTGGGCTCCAAAACGGAGATATTGCCACTCAGTTAAATGGACAAGACCTGACAGACCCTGCTGCTATGGGCAACATATTCCGTTCTATCTCAGAGCTGACAGAGCTAAACCTCGTCGTCGAGAGAGATGGTCAACAACATGAAGTGTTTATTGAATTTTAAAACTTTGCGTCTAACGAAGGACGAAAGTGTAGGAGAAGTACGTGAAGCATTGGTTTAAGAAAAGTGCATGGTTATTGGCAGGAAGCTTAATCTGCACACCCGCAGCCATCGCGAGTGATTTTAGTGCCAGCTTTAAAGGCACTGATATTCAAGAGTTTATTAATATTGTTGGTCGTAACCTAGAGAAGACGATCATCGTTGACCCTTCGGTGCGCGGAAAAATCGATGTACGCAGCTACGACGTACTCAATGAAGAGCAATATTACAGCTTCTTCCTAAACGTATTGGAAGTGTATGGCTACGCGGTTGTCGAAATGGACTCGGGTGTTCTTAAGATCATCAAGGCCAAGGATTCGAAAACATCGGCAATTCCAGTCGTTGGAGACAGTGATACGATCAAAGGCGACAACGTGGTGACACGTGTTGTGACGGTTCGTAATGTCTCGGTGCGTGAACTTTCTCCTCTGCTTCGTCAACTAAACGACAATGCAGGCGCGGGTAACGTTGTGCACTACGACCCAGCCAACATCATCCTTATTACAGGCCGAGCGGCGGTAGTAAACCGTTTAGCTGAAATCATCAAGCGTGTTGACCAAGCGGGTGATAAAGAGATTGAAGTCGTTGAGCTAAAGAATGCCTCTGCGGCAGAAATGGTACGTATTGTTGATGCGTTAAGCAAAACCACAGATGCTAAAAACACCCCTGCCTTCCTACAGCCTAAATTAGTTGCCGATGAGCGTACCAATGCAATTCTTATCTCAGGCGACCCTAAAGTACGCAGTCGTTTAAGAAAGTTGATTGAACAGCTTGATGTGGAAATGGCGACTAAGGGTAACAACCAAGTTATCTACCTTAAATACGCAAAAGCGGAAGACTTAGTCGATGTGCTGAAAGGCGTGTCTGACAATCTGCAATCAGAGAAACAAACATCAACTAAAGGCAGTTCATCGCAGCGAAACCAAGTGATGATTTCCGCTCATAGTGATACTAATTCGTTGGTGATTACCGCACAGCCAGACATCATGAACGCGCTGCAAGACGTGATCGCTCAACTCGATATCCGTCGTGCTCAAGTTTTGATTGAAGCCTTAATTGTTGAAATGGCAGAAGGTGACGGCGTTAACCTAGGTGTGCAGTGGGGCAACCTAGAAACGGGTGCCATGATTCAGTACAGCAATACCGGTGCATCGATTGGCGGTGTGATGGTAGGTCTAGAAGAAGCAAAAGACTCGACAACAACTAAAGCTATTTACAATAAGGATAATAAGTTCCTACGTAATGAAACCACGACAAAAAAGGGTGACTATTCAACCTTGGCTTCTGCACTGTCTGGTGTTAATGGTGCAGCTATGAGCGTGGTCATGGGTGACTGGACTGCCTTGATCAGTGCGGTAGCAACCGATTCAAACTCAAACATTCTGTCTTCTCCAAGTATTACGGTGATGGATAACGGCGAAGCGTCGTTTATCGTTGGTGAAGAGGTGCCTGTTTTAACCGGTTCGACAGCGGGTTCAAGTAACGACAACCCATTCCAAACGGTTGAACGTAAAGAAGTGGGCATCAAGCTTAAAGTGGTGCCACAAATCAATGAAGGTGACTCGGTTCAACTGCAAATAGAACAAGAAGTATCGAACGTATTAGGGGCAAACGGGGCCGTAGATGTTCGTTTTGCTAAGCGTCAGCTAAATACGTCAGTGATTGTTCAAGATGGTCAAATGCTGGTGTTGGGGGGCTTGATTGACGAGCGTGCACTGGAGAGTGAGTCTAAGGTCCCATTCTTGGGTGATATTCCTGTTCTTGGACACCTGTTCAAATCAACCAGTACTCAGGTTGAGAAAAAGAACCTAATGGTATTTATCAAGCCAACCATTATTCGGGATGGCATGACTGCAGATGGTATCACACAACGCAAATACAACTTTATCCGTGCTGAGCAACTGTACAAGGCAGAGCAAGGCTTGAAACTGATGGATAACGATAATATTCCAGTACTTCCTAAGTTTGGCGATAGCATGAATCATCCTGCTGAAATCCAAGCCTTCATCGATCAAATGGAAGCAGAATAATGGCTGAATTGGTAGGGGCGGCACGTACTTATCAGCGCTTGCCGTTTAGCTTTGCGAATCGCTACAAGATGGTGTTGGAATATCAGCACCCGGAGCGCGCGCCAGTACTTTATTATGTTGAACCTCTGAAATCGGCGGCGATCATTGAAGTGAGCCGTGTTGTGAAAAATGGCTTCACGCCACAAGCGATCAGCGCAGACGAATTTGATAAAAAACTGACGGACGCGTATCAGCGTGACTCGTCGGAAGCTCGACAGTTAATGGAAGATATTGGTGCCGACAATGACGACTTTTTCTCGTTAGCGGAAGAGTTGCCACAAGACGAAGACTTGCTTGAATCAGAAGACGACGCACCGATCATCAAGTTAATTAATGCGATGTTGGGTGAGGCGATTAAAGAAGGCGCTTCGGATATTCATATCGAAACCTTCGAAAAGTCACTGTCGATCCGTTTCCGTATTGATGGTGTGCTGCGCGATGTATTAGCACCAAGCCGTAAGTTGGCTCCGCTGTTGGTTTCGCGTGTCAAGGTTATGGCTAAGCTGGATATTGCGGAAAAACGCGTGCCACAAGACGGTCGTATTTCTCTACGTATCGGTGGCCGAGCGGTTGATGTGCGTGTATCTACCATGCCTTCTTCACACGGTGAACGTGTGGTAATGCGTCTGTTGGATAAAAACGCCACTCGTCTAGATCTACACAGTTTGGGTATGACGGCAGAGAACCACGAGAACTTCCGTAAACTTATTCAGCGCCCACACGGTATTATCTTGGTTACCGGTCCTACGGGGTCGGGTAAATCAACGACCTTGTACGCTGGCCTGCAAGAACTCAACAGTAACGAACGCAACATCCTTACCGTTGAAGATCCAATCGAATTTGATATTGATGGTATTGGTCAAACACAGGTAAACCCTAAGGTTGATATGACCTTTGCGCGCGGCTTACGTGCGATTCTTCGTCAAGACCCGGATGTGGTAATGATTGGTGAGATCCGTGATTTAGAGACTGCTGAGATCGCTGTTCAAGCCTCTTTGACGGGTCACTTAGTCATGTCGACTCTTCACACCAATACGGCAATCGGTGCGATCACGCGTCTGCGTGATATGGGCATTGAACCTTTCTTGATCTCTTCTTCTCTGCTGGGTGTTTTGGCTCAGCGCTTGGTTCGTACTCTGTGTAACGACTGTAAAGAACCTTACGAAGCAGATAAAGAACAGAAAAAGCTGTTTGGTATGAAGAAGAAAGAGAGCCTCACACTTTACCATGCAAAAGGTTGTGAAGAGTGTGGCCATAAAGGTTATCGAGGTCGTACCGGTATTCATGAGCTACTGATGATTGACGATTCGGTACAAGAGCTGATTCACAGTGAAGCTGGAGAACAGGCAATTGAGAAAGCGATTCGTGGCACAACCCCAAGTATTCGAGATGATGGCTTGAGCAAAGTTCTGAAAGGGGTAACGTCCTTAGAAGAAGTGATGCGAGTGACTAAGGAAGTCTAGTATGGCGGCATTTGAATACAAAGCGCTGGATGCCAAAGGTAAGAGCAAAAAGGGTTCGATTGAAGCGGATAATGCTCGTCAGGCTCGCCAACGTTTAAAAGAACAAGGTTTAATGCCGGTTGAGATGACCGAAGCTAAGGCGAAAAATGCGAAAGGTACTCAGCCTTCGACCAGCTTTAAGCGTGGTATCAGTACGCCAGATCTTGCGTTGATTACTCGTCAAATATCCACGCTCGTTCAATCAGGCATGCCGCTAGAAGAGTGCTTGAAAGCGGTCGCTGAGCAGTCTGAAAAGCCACGTATTCGAACTATGTTACTGGCAGTCCGATCTAAAGTGACAGAAGGTTACTCGCTAGCGGATAGCTTGTCTGATTATCCACACATCTTCGATGAACTGTTTAGGGCCATGGTTGCGGCGGGTGAGAAGTCTGGTCACTTAGATGCGGTATTGGAGCGACTGGCCGATTACGCAGAAAATCGTCAGAAGATGCGCTCTAAGCTGCTACAAGCGATGATCTACCCTGTGGTGCTGGTGGTGTTTGCGGTGACGATTGTTTCGTTCCTGTTGGCAACCGTGGTACCTAAGATCGTCGAGCCTATTATCCAAATGGGCCAAGAGCTTCCTCAGTCGACACAATTTTTATTGGCATCGAGTGAATTTATCCAGAATTGGGGCATCCAATTACTGTTGTTGATCATTGGTGTGATTGTGTTGATTAAGACCGCGCTCAAAAAGCCGGGTGTTCGCATGAGCTGGGATCGCAAACTATTGAGTATTCCGCTGATCGGCAAGATTGCGAAAGGGATCAATACCTCTCGTTTTGCACGAACACTCTCAATTTGTACCTCGAGTGCGATTCCAATCCTTGAAGGGATGAAGGTCGCGGTTGATGTGATGTCGAATCAACATGTGAAACAGCAAGTATTACAGGCTTCAGACAGTGTTAGAGAAGGCGCAAGCTTACGTAAAGCGTTGGATCAAACCAAACTCTTTCCACCGATGATGCTGCATATGATCGCCAGTGGTGAGCAGAGTGGTCAGTTGGAACAGATGCTGACAAGAGCGGCAGACAATCAAGATCAAAGCTTTGAGTCGACGGTCAATATCGCGTTAGGCATTTTCACCCCAGCGCTTATCGCGTTGATGGCCGGTTTGGTGCTGTTTATCGTGATGGCGACGCTGATGCCGATGCTTGAAATGAACAATTTAATGAGTGGATAACCTACTGCTCATCAGGCGTTAGTTTTTGGATTATCGAGAAGAAGGGCATTATTACCTTCAACTCGCTATCTGTAATTTGGAGAAAATAATGAAAAATAAAATGAAAAAACAGTCAGGCTTTACTCTATTGGAAGTGATGGTTGTTGTGGTTATTCTTGGTGTTTTAGCTAGCTTTGTTGTTCCTAACCTTTTGGGTAACAAAGAGAAGGCGGATCAACAGAAAGCCATCACGGATATCGTGGCGCTAGAGAACGCGCTAGATATGTACAAACTGGATAACAGTGTTTACCCAACAACGGATCAAGGCCTTGATGGATTGGTTTCTAAGCCAAGCAGTCCAGAGCCTCGTAACTACCGTGACGGTGGCTACATTAAGCGTCTGCCTAACGACCCATGGGGCAATGAGTACCAATACCTAAGCCCAGGTGATAACGGTACTATCGATATCTTTACGCTTGGTGCTGATGGCCAAGAAGGTGGTGAAGGTATCGCTGCGGATATCGGTAACTGGAACATGCAAGATTTCCAATAAGCTTCGGCTTATTGTTTTATAGGTTATTGAGCTTGATACGTTATTGATGGTAGGACGTAAACAGATGGAGTCTACAAGGTGAAAACTAAGCAAACACAGCCAGGTTTCACCTTGATTGAGATTCTTTTGGTGTTGGTATTACTGTCAGTAACGGCGGTCGCGGTGATCGCGACTATTCCGACCAATAGCAAAGATGTCGCCAAAAAATACGCTCAAAGTTTTTATCAACGAGTTCAATTACTCAATGAAGAGGCTATTTTGAGTGGCTTGGATTTTGGCGTTCGTGTCGATGAAAAGAAATCGACTTACGTTCTGATGGCTCTGAAGTCAGAAGGTTGGCAAGAAGTCGAATTTGAAAAAATCCCCTCTTCAACTGAATTACCGGAAGAACTCGCGTTGTCACTGACTTTAGGTGGTGGCGCATGGGAAGACGATGATCGTTTGTTCAATCCCGGAAGCTTGTTTGATGAAGATATGTTTGCGGATCTTGAAGAGGAAAAAAAGCCCAAGCCACCTCAGATATACATCTTGTCGAGTGCTGAAATGACGCCATTTGTATTATCGTTTTATCCAAATACCGGAGACACCATACAAGATGGTTGGCGTATTCGGGTGTTGGATAATGGTGTGATTCGACTGCTAGAGCCGGGAGAAGAAGATGAAGAGGAATAACCGTTCTCCTTATCGTTCTCGTGGTATGCCTTTTGGTTCTCGAGGAATGACTCTGCTTGAAGTATTAGTTGCGCTCGCTATCTTCGCTACGGCGGCGATCAGTGTGATTCGTGCTGTCACCCAACACATTAATACCCTCAGTTATTTAGAAGAAAAAACCTTCGCGGCGATGGTTGTTGATAACCAGATGGCCTTAGTCATGCTGCATCCTGAGAAGCTTAAAAAAGCGCAGGGCACGCAAGAGTTAGCGGGAAGAGAGTGGTTCTGGAAGGTGACTCCCATCGATACCAGCGATAATTTATTAAAGGCGTTTGATGTGAGTGCAGCAACCAGTAAGAAAGCGTCTCCAGTGGTCACGGTGCGCAGTTATGTGGTCAATTAAAAGCGTGTCGTTAGCTAAGAGCAAGTCGCCAAGCGAGAGCATGTCCGCCAATAAGCGAGAGCCTCGTAAACAAGGTCTATCTTCAAAAGGGAGAGGCTTTACTTTAATCGAAGTTTTGGTCTCGATTGCCATCTTTTCCACGTTAAGCATGGCGGCTTATCAGGTAGTAAATCAGGTCCAACGAAGCAATGAACTCTCTATTGAGCGCAGTGCTCGTTTAAATCAACTGCAACGCAGTTTAGTCATTTTAGATAATGATTTTCGCCAGATGGCGGTACGACAATTTCGTACCAATGGTGAAGAAGCATCATCTAAGCTGATCCTAATGAAAGAGCATTTACTGGATTCCGACAGTGTTGGCATTATGTTTACTCGCCTTGGTTGGCACAACCCACAGCAGCAGTTCCCTCGCGGAGAAGTCACCAAAGTAGGCTACCGCATAAAAGAGGAAACGCTTGAGCGTGTATGGTGGCGTTACCCCGATACACCTGCCGGCCAACAAGGTGTGATTACTCCTCTGCTTGATGATGTTGAGAACCTGGAGTTCGAGTTTTATGACGGAAGCCGCTGGGGCAAAGAGTGGCAAACCGATAAATCACTGCCTAAAGCGGTGAGACTTAAGCTGACACTGAAAGATTACGGTGAGATAGAACGTGTTTATCTCACACCAAGTGGCGCCTTAGATCAGGTCGATGATTCTGCAAATAGTGACTCTTCAGGCAGTAATGAGGGGAATAATGATTCATCAAACTAATAAGCCTGCACTGACAAGGTCTGCTGTGGGTCGTAAACAGCGTGGTGTCGCGCTGATCATTATTCTGATGCTTTTGGCGATCATGGCAACAATAGCTGGCAGTATGTCGGAGCGTCTGTTTACGCAATTCAAGCGCGTTGGCAATCAACTGAATTACCAACAGGCTTACTGGTATAGCATTGGTGTAGAAGCGCTTGTCCAAAACGGTATTAGGCAAAGTTATAAAGATAGTGATACGGTGAACTTAAGCCAGCCATGGGCGTTAGAAGAGCAGGTATACCCATTGGATTATGGCCAAGTTAAAGGGCGTATCGTTGATGCGCAGGCTTGTTTCAATCTTAATGCGCTCGCTGGGATTACGACGACATCAAGTAACCAAACCCCTTATTTAGTGAAGGTTTGGCAAACCTTGCTGGAAAACCAAGATGTGGAGCCTTATCAGGCTGAGGTTATCGCAAATTCAAGTTGGGAATTTCTGGACTCTGATACTCGAGCCTCCTCTTCTACGGGTGTAGAAGACAGCACTTATGAGGCGATGAAGCCAGCTTATTTGGCGGCGAATGGCTTAATAGCAGATGAATCGGAGCTGCGAGCCGTTTATCAGGTCTCTGGTGAGGCAATGGAAAAGGTACATCCATTTATTTGCGCTTTGCCCACTGATGATTTCCGATTAAACGTGAATACCATCTCGGAAAAGCAGGCATCTTTACTGGAAGCAATGTTTGCACCCGGTCTAAGTGAATCGGACGCCAAACAGCTGATAGACAAGCGCCCATTTGATGGCTGGGATTCGGTGGATGCGTTTATGGCTGAGCCTGCTATTGTAGGTGTGAGTGCAGAAGTCAGCAAACAAGCGAAAGCATATTTAACTGTAGATAGCGCCTATTTTGAGCTAGATGCAGAGGTATTAGTTGAGCAGTCTCGTGTACGTATACGAACGCTTTTCTATAGTAGTAATAGAGAAACAGTGACGGTAGTACGCCGTCGTTTTGGAGGAATCCGTGAGCGAGTTTCTGACCGTTCGACTGAGTAGCGAGCCACAAAGCCCAGTGCAGTGGTTGGTTTGGTCGACAAGCCAACAAGAAGTGATAGCAAGTGGTGAGCTGTCTAGCTGGGATCAGCTTGATGAGTTAACGCCTTACGCTGAAAAGCGTAGCTGTATCGCTTTATTGCCGGGAAATGAGTGCTTAATTAAGCGTGTTGAAATTCCGAAAGGTGCTGCTCGCCAGTTCGACTCTATGCTGCCATTTTTGTTAGAAGACGAAGTGGCACAAGATATCGAAGACTTACATCTAACCATTTTAGATAAAGATGCAACGCACGCTACTGTGTGTGGTGTAGATCGCGAGTGGTTAAAACAAGCTTTAGACCAGTTTCGCAAAGCCAATATTATTTTCCGTAAGGTGCTACCAGATACACTAGCCGTGCCTGTTGAAGATCAAGGCATCAGTGCATTGCAAATCGACCAGCATTGGCTATTACGTCAAGGTCATTATCAAGCGGTATCGATCAGCGAAGCATGGTTACCGATGTTTATGCAAAGTGATTGGGTTGTAGCTGACGACGAAGAACAACCTACGACTATCTTCAGCTACACCACAATGCCGAGCGATGATGTACAGCAGCAAAGCGGTATGGAATGGCAAGCAAAGCCTGCGGAATTGGTGATGTCCTTATTGAGCCAACAAGCGATCACAAGCGGCGTAAATTTACTGACTGGCACCTTTAAAACCAAATCTTCTTTCAGTAAATATTGGCGTGTATGGCAGAAGGTGGCGATTGCTGCTTGCTTGCTGGTGGCCGTGATTGTGACTCAACAAGTGTTGAAGGTGCAGCAATACGAAGCACAGGCACAAGCCTATCGCATGGAGAGTGAGCGTATCTTTAGAGCCGTTCTGCCAGGCAAACAACGAATTCCTACAGTAAGCTACCTTAAGCGTCAGATGAATGATGAAGCTAAGAAATACGGTGGCTCAGGCGATGGTGACTCCTTACTTGGTTGGTTAGCATTGCTGCCAGAAACGTTAGGACAAGTGAAATCGATCGAAGTCGAAAGCATTCGCTATGATGGCAATCGTTCTGAAGTTCGATTACAAGCTAAAAGCGCTGATTTTCAACATTTTGAGACGGCTAAAGTAAAACTTGAAGAGAAGTTTTCCGTTGAACAAGGGCCATTGAACCGTAATGGCGATGCCGTATTTGGCAGTTTTACCCTTAAACCCCGTCAGTAACTGCGCAAGGAGATCAGTGATGAGAAATATAATTGAACCACTCCAAGCGTGGTGGACTTCAATAAGTCAAAGAGAGCAACGATTAGTCGTTGGTTGCTCAATTTTATTGGTAGTAGGTATCATTTATTGGGGGCTAATACAGCCCCTCAGTCAGCGAGCTGAACTGGCACAGAGTCGCATTCAAAGTGAAAAGCAACTACTGGCTTGGGTTACCAATAAAGCCAATGAGGTGGTTGAACTAAGAGGCAATGGTGGCATTAGTGCTAGTCAGCCTCTGAATCAATCCGTGCCCGCATCTATGCGTCGCTTCAAGATTGAATTGATACGAGTGCAACCACGTGGCGAGATGCTGCAAGTGTGGATTAAACCTTTGCCATTTAATCAATTTGTTGATTGGCTGACATACCTGAAAGAAAAGCAGGGTGTTGAGGTTGAGTTTATGGATATTGATCGCTCTGATAGCCTTGGGGTTATTGACGTCAACCGACTACAGTTTAAATGAGGTTAATGTGAAACGCGGTTTATCTTTTAAGTATGGTTTGTTATTTAGCAGCATCTTTATCGTTTTTTTCTCGGTAAGTTTGTTGCTGCACTTGCCAGCTTCTTTTGTTCTCAAACATGCGCCCGTTGTACGTGGTTTAAGCATTGAAGGTGTTGAGGGTACGGTTTGGCAAGGTCGCGCTAACAATATTGCGTGGCAGCGTGTCAATTACGGCTCAGTGCAGTGGGACTTCCAGTTCTCTAAGCTATTCCAAGCCAAAGCAGAACTTGCGGTTCGCTTTGGACGTAACAGCGACATGAACTTATCTGGTAAAGGGCTTGTCGGGTATAGCATGAGCGGTGCTTACGCGGAAAACTTAGTGGCATCAATGCCTGCTAGTAACGTGATGAAGTATGCGCCTACTATCCCAGTGCCAGTGTCTATTGCAGGACAAGTTGAACTGACTATCAAACATGCGGTTCATGCTCAACCTTGGTGTCAATCGGGTGAAGGTACGCTTGCTTGGTCGGGCGCTGCGGTTGATTCTCCGGTTGGCTCGTTAGATTTTGGCCCTGTGATTGCTGACATCAGTTGTGAAAACAGCACTGTTTCAGCGCAAGGTAATCAGAAGAGTGCTCAAGTTGATAGTGAGTTTTCTGCGAGCGTAACGCCAAATCAAAGCTACACCTCGGCTGCATGGTTTAAGCCGGGCGCTGAATTCCCACCTGCGATGCAGAGTCAGCTTAAGTGGTTGGGCAACCCTGACAGCCAAGGTAAGTACCAGTTTACCTACCAAGGTCGTTTTTAATCCGGTATCTACTTCTGAACTAGCATCCGTTGGTTATCAAATAACGAGATATAAAAAATGGGCACCTCAATGAGGTGCCCATTTTATTTGTTCTGAGAATCTAGAGGATATCTGACGGTTAAAGAGAGCAAACAAGCCTAGTCTTTACCTTGTAAGATTTCTGCCCACGGTAAGTCAGCATCACCAAGCACAATGAAGTTCGGGTTCTCAAGCGTCTCTCTTTCATTGTACGAAAGCGGCTCTAACTGGGTACTTAAGATTCGTCCGCCAGCTTCTTCAACAATGCACTGGGTTGCTGCGGTATCCCACTCTCCGGTTGGTCCAATACGTAGATAACAGTCCACAGCACCTTCTGCGACTAAACATGCCTTAAGCGCAGCAGAGCCAAGAGGAACTAAGTCGTAGTTCCAAGCAGAGCTCATACGGTTAGTTATTCGATTGATGTCTTGGCGACGGCTGATTGCCATCGCGATCGATTGGTTTGGCAGCTCGTGACGATGCGTTTTGATTTTAACGCTGTCATTAAGGTCTGGAATTTTCCATGCACCTTTACCACTGTAAGCGTAATAACTCACACCTGAAACCGGTGCGTATACCACGCCCATTACTGGCTTGTTGTGTTCGATTAGGGCAATAATTGTCGCGAAATCGCCACTTCTTGCAATGAACTCCTGCGTACCATCCAGCGGATCAACCAACCAGTAGCGATCCCATTGAGAACGTTGTTCTAGGCTGATATCAGCGGCTTCTTCCGATAACACCGGAATATCAGGTGTCAGTTCGCTAAGTTTTTTCGAGATCAGTTTATGAGCGGCGAGATCAGCACTAGTGACGGGCGTATCATCACTCTTGGTAAACTCTTCGTAATCTTTTTTCTCGTAGATTTCTAAGATCAGTTGCCCAGCAGAGCGAGCAATCTCAATGACAGAGGGCAGCAGGTGAGACAAATCTTTTGTTATTGGCATAAATATTCTCTTACTCTTCGAGTGATTCTGACTGTTTTAATTATTGTTTAATACGCGAAGGGCTAATAGTAGGGCGGTAATACTGCGAGCCTCACAGAAGTCGAGATGCGTTAACAGTTCTTCGGCTTGAGCAAGTGGCCAGCGCACAATGTCTAGTGGCTCTGGTTCATCACCTTCTAGTTTCTCTGGGTAGAGCTCTTCTGCGATAAACAGCGTCATCTTGCTAGAGAAGTAAGAGGGTGCAAGGATCACTTCTTTTAGAGGAGTAAGCTTGTTGGCACCAAAGCCAATCTCTTCTTTTAGTTCACGAACGGCGGCTTCATTTGGTTGTTCGCCGGGATCAATTAGACCTTTTGGGAAGCCGAGTTCATAGCGCTCTGTACCCGCAGCGTATTCACGCACTAACAGAATATCGCCTTGTTCAGTAATCGGAACCATCATGACTGCGTTTCGGCCGCTGGGCTTCATACGTTCGTAAGTGCGCTCTTCACCGTTTGAAAAGCGTAAATCGAGAGACTCGATAGAGAACAGTTTTGATTGAGCGACAGTTTGCTGAGCCAAAATTTCTGGTTTGGTCCTTTTTGTCATTGCGCTCACTCCTTAACTCATTGGAATTCTTTCTTATAAAGTCATTCTAATATAGGGGAAATGACGGTGAGTTCCTAGATCCTAGATTTCATATCCTAGAATTATTGGAGCAGGAACCGATTGCGATCACTTGAATACCTTACTGCAAATGGTAACGCCTCACTATTGTTGGCATTGAACGGGAAATATACGGTTCAGGAGTGCTTCTGCTGTTTTAAACACAAAAAAAGGTTGATGCTTGCGCATCAACCTTTTGATTGAATCTTTAACTATCTACTGGCTAAGACTGTATGAGTGCTTAGTCGTAGGAGCACTTAGTTGTAAAGTGCCTAGGGCGTGTTGATCTTTGCTGTACATTTCGCGTTCAACAATACATCGGTAGCC
>NZ_JBFSPI010000004.1:0-115214 GCF_041464685.1 Vibrio sp. 10N.237.312.B06 | reverse complement strand
TACCGATGTATTGTTGAACGCGAAATGTACAGCAAAGATCAACACGCCCTAGTCATTTTGGCCATTGGCGGTGTGTCGTCTTTTGGCAACCTATCCCGTTTAGAAGACCCAGCTTTTACCATTAAAGATGCAATGATTATTTCAACTTACCCTGGCGCTACGTCTATGGAAGTTGAAGAAGAGTTAACGTATCCACTTGAAAAAGAGATACGACAACTGCCTTATATCTACAAGATCACTTCAACGTCGTCGAATGGTATGTCTCAAATTATGGTCAGCATGAAGATGGACTACGGTCCAGACGAGCTACCGCAAATCTGGGATGAAATGCGTAGTAAAATCAACGATCTACAGCCAATACTGCCCAGTGGTGTTAATTCAGTTCAGATTATTGATGATTTTGGTGACGTATTTGGTGTGATGATCATGCTGACCGGTGATGGTTACGATTATGTCGAGCTAAAACAGTACGCAGATTACCTAACGCGTGAAATCGAATTGGTTGACGGTGTTGGCAAAGTAAGTATTGCGGGTGACCAACAAGAGCAATTGTTTGTTGAGATGTCACTTGAGCGTTTAGCGGCGCTAAACCTAGATATGTCGATGGTAACGTCACTGTTAGCACAACAAAACAGTGTGGTATCGGCAGGCGAGGTAATGTTGAATGGCCAAAGCCTAACAATCAAACCTAACGGAACATTGAGCACGGTTGAAGAGCTAGAAAACCTGATCATTCATGGTCGTGACACAGGCAATTTGATTCGCTTGAAAGATGTCGCTGAGGTTACTCGCGGTATCCAAGAAAAACCGGGCAATGTATTAACGTACAACGGCAAACCAGCAATCAACCTTGGTATTGCGTTCTCTTCAGGCGTAAACGTCGTCGAAATTGGTAACGCGTTAGATGCCGAACTGGATCGTTTAGAAAGCATTAAGCCTGCCGGTGTAGAGCTGAACTACTTCTACAACCAAGCGCAAGAAGTAGACAAATCAGTGGCTGACTTTTTAATCAGCCTAGTAGAAGCCGTTGCTATTGTTATCATCGTACTGCTTTTTGCAATGGGTTTACGCAGTGGTTTGATCATCGGTCTAGTGCTTCTATTGACCGTATTCGGTACGTTCATTCTTATGGACTACAACGATGTCGAACTGCACCGTATCTCACTGGGTGCTTTGATCATCGCATTGGGTATGCTGGTGGATAACGCGATTGTTGTCGTTGAAGGTATTTTGGTTGGCTTGAAGAAAGGCAAAACCAAGCTTCAAGCAGCGAAAGACATCGTGACACAAACACAATGGCCACTATTGGGTGCGACCATTATTGCTATCACGGCCTTTGCACCAATCGGTTTGTCGAAAGACGCGACAGGTGAATTCATGGGCTCACTGTTCTGGGTTTTGTGTTTTTCATTGTTCTTGAGCTGGGTTACAGCGCTAACGCTGACTCCGTTCCTTGCAGAAATGATGCTGAAAGAAGAAGACAAGGTCGATGAGAACGAAGACCCATACAAAGGTATTCTGTTCGTTGTATTCGGCGCGTGTCTGAAAGTAGCACTTCGATTTAGGTGGCTTACCGTAGTAAGTATGGTCGCGCTATTAGCAGTTTCTGTGGTTGGTTTTGGTATGGTGAAGCAGCAGTTCTTCCCGCCATCAAATACGCCAATGTTTTACGTCGATATGTGGAGGCCGGAAGGTACCGATGTACGTGAAACGATTAAGCAGGCAGAAAAAGTTGAAAGCTACATTCGCCAGCAAGATGACGTTGAGTTTGTAACTACAACAGTTGGCCAAGGCATGCAACGTTTTGCGCTGACATACCAACCCGAGAAAAGTTACGAAGCGTACAGTCAACTGCAGGTACGAACGACTGACCGAGACACCATGTTTAAAGTCCTAGAAGGGCTAGACAAGGACTTGGCCAATAAATTTGAACAACCTACGTTCCAATTTAAATTGATTGAGTTTGGCCCGTCGCCAGCGTCAAAAATCGAAGCTCGTATTAGCGGTGCAGACCCGCAGATCCTTCGCAGCATAGCTGTTGAGGTAGAAGATATCTTGTTGGCGGATCCTGGTTCTCGAAATGTGCGTCACGACTGGCGTGAACGCACCAAAGAGCTCGTGCCACTGTTTAACGAATCAAAGGCACGTCGCCTTGGTATATCAAAGACGGATCTGTCTGAGACACTACAGATGGCGTTTGGTGGCTACAACATCGGTTTACTGCGCGATGGTACGCACATGTTACCTATCGTGGCACGCCTGCCTGAAGAAGAGCGTTTTGACTTTGAATCACTGAATAATGTGAAGATTTGGAGCCCATCGCTACAAACTTACATTCCAGTTGAGCAAGTGATCGATGGGGTTGAACTTCAATGGTCTGAGCCACTGATTCAACGTCGTGATAGAAAGCGTACGCTAACCGTATTGGCTGACCACGATGTATTGGGTGATGAAACACCCGCGAGTTTGTTTGCTCGTGTGAAACCACAAGTAGAAGCATTGGCTCTACCAGAAGGTTACAGCATCAGTTGGGGCGGCGAATACGAAAGCTCTAAAGATGCACAAGAATCTCTATTTGGTTCACTACCAATGGGTTACTTGCTGATGTTTATTATTACCATGCTTTTGTTTAACTCGGTTCGTAAGCCGCTTGTGATTTGGTTTACGGTACCACTTTCTATTATTGGTGTTTCGATTGGTCTATTAGGTACCAATATGCCATTCAGTTTCACGGCTTTCCTAGGCTTACTGAGCTTAAGCGGCATGATTTTGAAAAATGGTATCGTCCTGCTTGACCAGATAAACACTGAACTCTCAACAGGCAAAGACCCATACTTAGCGGTTATCGACAGCGCGATCAGTCGTGTACGACCTGTATCTATGGCAGCTCTAACGACTATCTTGGGCATGATTCCCTTGGTATTCGATGCATTTTTCGGCTCGATGGCGATTACCATCATGGCAGGCTTAGGCTTTGCTACAGTACTAACGCTAGTAGTACCAGTGATGTTCGCCATTCTATATAGAATCAAACCGTCCACTGCGGGTTATTAGGGATTGATATAAAACAGATTCTTTTAAGCCAGCCCAGTCTATTTTGACTGGGCTTTTTTACGGATATGGTTTGATAAAACAAGACGAAGATAGGGCCGAACTAAGAGGACGTTGCGATAGCAATGCGTGCCTTAACAAGGAGCGTTTTAAAAGATAGGTATTACAAAAGTCGTTAGGCAATGGTAAAGCGGCTTCCGGTATATTAGAGAATAGGGGCCAGACTCTAGATTGCTAGGCGGATATCCAACTCAATCGGCTTTGGCATGGCTAAGTGATAGCCTTGATACATATCGAAGCCTAAACTTTGCATCGCAGTCAGTTGCTGTTGGGTTTCTATCCCTTCGATGACCGTCTTCGCACCGATTTGGTTGGCAAGCTTAACTACTAGCTCCATTTTTCGAGTATCGCCGTTTTCAAAATCCAACATCACAGAGCGATCGATTTTGATGATATGAGGAGTGATATGGCGAACACGTTGCTCTGTTGACGCCTGTGCTCCAAAGTCATCAACCGCAATTTGAAAACCATTATCTGCAAGTGAGTGGGCCGCGTTTTTTAAACGTTCTTCACTTTCTACATTAAGTTCGACCAACTCCATGACGATTTGTTCGCACGATAAGTTAAGCTCGTGAAGACGTTTAGCTAACAGAGTGTCTTTTACTTTTTCTGATGCAAACAACTCACCAACGTTTGGAAGAACGTTCAAAAAAAGGTTCAAGTGACGGACCGTCGATTGTGCGAAGTTACGGATGTGAATGGCTCGGCTCAGTCTCTCTACGTTGATTTTGTCTGTGTATGAGGTTTCGTCTGAATGGAAGAAGTGATCTGGGCGAACGACATCACCTTTACAATTGGAAATACGAACCAAAGCCTCTACACCTATCTGAGTCAAAGAAGAATCAAATATAGGTTGGTAGACACTTGTAAGTGTTAAGTCTTGGTATTTCGCAATAAACTGCATATCGGCATCCACAGATATACAACTAATAAATTCACTTCTGTCTGATAAAATCATAATCGCTAATAAAAGGTGTTTATTCAGTGACGAGAATATACGTCACAGTTGTCATAATATTGACAGGTGTTGATAAATTGTCAATTAATAAAAATTAATTTGTCACGGTAACATATAAATAATTAAAGTCAGCGAAAAATCAGGATGATAAAGGTCATTATGTATCAAGGGTATATATTGCTTAGCTTGTTTAATAGGTTCAGTGAATTTGATGTCTGAGTAACCTATATCATATCAACCCTATCAATATAAAGCCTTAACACGTATACACCTAAAATAAATATGGTTAAAGGCTTACATTCTGGGGGAGTATCAAAATAATAAAATAAATAGATCTTTGTGGTTACATAAAAATGATGTCTGTCTCTCAAAATTAATATTGAGGTTGTTAAGTTATTAATTAGTAAACTGGATAATTCGGATAATAAATGAGTGGAATATAGGTGTTATTTTATAAAATAAAAGTATAGGTATAATTATTTACGTTATATATCAAATTGAAAATTGTCTTGTATTTTACTGCCATTGTATTACCGCATAAAGTTGCAGGTATTTACGAACTAGTTGTTGATTTCCAGAGCGTTTTAGCGGGTGAGCGAATCGGATAAAACACGGACTGATTTTGAAGTTACTATTTAAATCATCTGCGAATTGAGTATCACTCTCTCTTAGCGTGATACCTTGTAGGCTGTAGTCGCTAATCTGGTCTGGGAGTTCCCCCATCCACCAATGCAAGAGTTCACCACTGTTTTTGCTTCGACTTATCCAATGGTCGGAGACAATGATCAATAGGTCATTGGGTTGAATGGCAAATCCGTACTCTTGCTGCCAGTTGTGAATGTCCAACATCAACTTTTTACGACAAGTCTTTCCTGCGCTCACCATATGGTGGCTAATCATCCAAACGGTACCAATTTCAGAAGAGATTCGGAAATGTCGTGGCGTTTCACCAGAAGAGAGCATTTCTAGTGGGCTTACGTTGCTTGCATGATTGAAGCTAACGAAAGTGTGCTCCATTCGTCTCGCAAACGCTTTGCCTATGTGATGTTCACTGATCCCTTGATTGTGTACGGTAGGGTAATGACGTTCACAAAGTTTCAAGCAATCGTCTTGAAACTGATTGACGCTTTTAATCACCAGATCTAATAACAATGAAGCCTCTTATACACAGTTGCTATCTTATTGATGGGCAATAGTACGGTAATTTTGGCGCCATTACCTATCGCCAAAGTGCGAGTTCTTGATCCCTCTATCAAAATTAACCATTACTGAGCGATTTTATGGATAGCACTGGCACTCTACAGGTCTGTAAACTAAATTATGAGGAATTATAGCTAGTTAGAAAACTTGAACTGATTGGCAGAGTTGCAGTGAGCTAACGAAATTATAGCTTAGTCGGCTAATCACAATTGTTCTACATACTCTTTATTTGGAAACACCCATGACCATTCAATTAGATTCAAAGCAAAAATCCGAACTCACTCATACACTTCAAAAGTACCTACAAGATGAGCTCGATGTAGAGCTTGGTCAGTTCGACACTGAATTCTTAGTCGACTTCATCAGTAAAAAGTTTGGAGCCGTGTATTACAACAAGGGGATAGAAGACGCTCAAAAAGTGATGGAACGTAAGATGTTAGACATATCAGATGAGCTCTATGAAATTGAACAAATCGTTGAAATATAACTCAGCAAGCGATTGTTCGACAAAGAAATTTGTCCATAAAGCAACTTGTTCAAAATTTTTGAATAACTCGTTTAATTTGAAATGATGTAACTAATGTAAAACTTGGTAAATAATATGTTACGCAAACTTGGTGTAGGGTACGCTTTTCAAAACTACACGACACGTTAACATTCGGAAGAGATGCATGAACAACAACGTCAAAAATTACAATCCTTTAGCAAGAGCAATGCATTGGATCTCAGCACTCGCAATATTTGGCCTATTTGGTGTAGGCCTATGGATGGTTGATCTTTCTTACTACAGTGAGTGGTACAAAACAGCACCAGACTACCACCGTTCGGTAGGCATTCTTTTGGCTGCCGTTACCATTATCCGCTTGCTTTGGAAGCTAGTTACCGCGTCACCTAATGTGGAAGGTAAAAGCTATGAAGTTGTAGCGGCGAAGATCGCTCATGGATTTATGTACATTAACTTAGCGGTTTTATTTATTTCAGGTTATTTGATTTCGACATCAGATGGCCGTGGGATCGAGGTATTCAATTGGTTCACTGTACCAAGTATGGGTGAACTATTTGCAAACCAATCTGATCTCGCAGGAACGGTTCACTACTATGCTGCATGGGTACTGATCATTATGGCATCAGTACACGCCTTAGCGGCGATAAAACACCACGTTATCGACAAAGACGATACGCTACGAAAAATGATAGGAGCTTCAAAATGAAAAAGTCAATTATCGCTACAGGATTAGCATTTGCTATGGCAATGCCTTTCGCTGCGAACGCCGCTGATTACGTGATTGATACAAAAGGTGCGCATGCTTCAGTTAACTTCAAAGTTAGCCACCTAGGTTACAGCTTTATCCAAGGTCGTTTTAACACATTCTCAGGTGACTTCTCATTTGATGAGAGCAACGTTGAAGCGTCTAAAATCAACGTAACGGTTGATACAACTAGCCTTGACTCAAACCACGCAGAGCGTGATAAGCACATCCGTAGCGGTGATTTCATCAATGCTGGTAAGTTTTCTGATGCGACATTCAACAGCACAAAAGTGGTTGATAAAGGCGACGGCAAACTTGAAGTTATGGGTGACCTTAAACTTCACGGTGTAACTAAGCCTATCGTTATCGAAGCTGAATTCATCGGTGCTGGTCAAGACCCATGGGGTGGTGAGCGTGCTGGTTTCGTTGGTACAACTCGTCTAGAGCTTGCTGACTTCAATATCCCAGTAATGGGCGCTTCAAGCTATGTAGACATGGATCTGCATGTTGAAGGTGTAAAGAAGTAATCTAGCTATCCATAATCGCTATCAACATATTTAGAAAGATCAAAAACCTAGTCGATACGAGATAGGGCGGCTGTTAGCCAGTTATATAGTAATATGGAAAGTAGCAAAGCAGCTAGAATATAGAGAAAGGCGCAAAGTTTTCACTTTGCGCCTTTTTTATTGAGGTAAATGGCCACGCGTTTAGGTCTGTTTTGTGTCAAACCTTTTACTGCGTCTTAAGCCACCATTTACCTCTGCCAGTCAACGTTGCAATGACTGAGTTATCTAGCTGAACGACTAATCCCTAATAGTTCAGCCTACGATTCGTTACTTTGTTTCTAATGAAACGCTTGCTTTGTAAACAGTCTCTAGTTAAGCCGTTTCTAGTTCAGCCTTCGGAACCACGTTTAGGCGGTCGCCATAGATTGGACGTAGTGCTTGCATAACTTCAGTACGAGTCATCACACCGACCATTACGCCATTTTCTAGCACTGGAAGCATATGTGGTTGGCTTACTTTCATCGCTTTTGCACGCTCTTCTAAAGAAAGAGAGGTCAGGCGAGTGGCATAGCCCATGCTTGTTGTCGGGTACAGTTGTTCTTTATCGATACATAGGAACTCAGCAACATCGACCAGTTTGTCGTTTGCATCAATGGCCACTACGTCACGGCTCATTAGGTCTACCACTTTCTGACCTTTAGTCGGAATGTAGTCTTGGCACCAAAGGTCAACCATTACGTCGTGAACAGAGAGGATACCTACTAGGCGGCCTTCAACATCGCAAACAGGAGCGCTAACAAGTTGAGCATCTAAAAGTGAATCAATCGCCACTGAAGTAGGCATTTCTACGCTCAGTGTAATTGGTTGAGTGTTCATGATTTGCTTGATAGTAGTTGTAGTGTTCATAGTGGTTTCCTTAACTGACGTAATTTCTGTTGTTTGAGTTATTGCTGTAATTTTTGCCGCTTTAAGCTGCGGGCGACGGTAGATACTCCAATTGGCTAAGCCGACCAATACCGCACCACCTACAATGTTGCCGAATGTCACTGGTATTAAGTTTGCAGTGACAAATTTCATGATGTTCAGGTCTGCATACTGGGCTGATGTTGCGCCAATTTGCATCCAAAAACTCTCTGGTGCGAATGCTTGAATTGTGATGCCTAATGGAACCATAAACATATTCGCCACACAGTGTTCAAAGCCTGAGCTAACGAACATTGCAACGGGTAATACGGTCATCATTGCTTTAGTCATGGCGTTAGCTGAGCTGAACGTTAACCAAATTGCTAAACACACTAGTAAGTTACAAAGCACACCCAAAGCGAAAGCTTGAACAGGGCTGTGGTGTAGCTTGTGTTGAGCAATGTTTAGAGCGTTTAAGCCCCATTGCCCGCCATCCAGTTGATATAAGCCTGCTGCGCTTACCAAAGCCAGTAGGAACATGGCACCGATAAAGTTGCCTACATATACCTTGCCCCAGATAGACAGCATCTTGGTGAAGGTTATCTGCTTATTAGCCCATGAAATGCTTGATAACACCGAACTGGTAAACAGCTCGCCACCACAAATCACAATCAGGATTAACCCCATGCTGAATGCAAGCCCACCGGCTAAGCGACTTAATCCCCATCCTGCATCAGCGCTACCTGTGGTCACCGTGATGTAGAATAAAAAAGCAAGCCCGATGAATGCGCCAGCCATGATTGCCAAACTCAATGTCATGCTGCTGGTTTTATTTGCTTTGCTTAATGCAAATTTCTCGGCTTCCGCCATCATTTCTGTTGGCGAGAACAGTTGCTGATTTTCAGAAGTGCTGGTTGCCATATCCCCCCCTTGAACAATCCGTCATGTGTAATTCCTAGTGTTAATGACTTGGTTAATCCGTAATGGTTAATCAGTAATGTTTTGCAGGGCTCGTTGTGTCCTGCCATTCCAGATTAGGGTGTTGGGGGGTAGAGGTAAAATTGATAATTTTTAGAAACCACATCAAAAATATTGATATAGATTTGGTTAGGCGTAGAATGAAATTGATTGCTCATCGGCTTAACAAAAAACGAGCAGCAGGACATAAGTTATTAAAAGAATTAAGGATAGATTTTGCGTTATTCATTAAAGCAACTCGCCGTCTTTGACGCGGTAGCAGATTCGGGAAGCGTAAGTCAGGCAGCTGATAGGCTTGCATTGACTCAGTCGGCGACAAGTATGTCTCTTGCACAGTTGGAAAAAATGCTCGGCAGGCCTTTGTTTGAAAGGCAGGGCAAGCAAATGGCGCTCACTCATTGGGGCATGTGGCTTAGGCCAAAAGCGAAGCGTTTACTGCAAGATGCACAGCAAATTGAAATGGGCTTTTACGAGCAGCATTTATTGAGTGGAGAGCTCAAACTCGGTGCGAGCCAAACCCCGGCAGAACACCTGGTTCCAGACCTCATCAGTATTATTGATAACGACTTTCCTGAGATGCGAATCTCGCTTGGTGTACAAAGTACCGATGCGGTTATAGATGGCGTATTAGATTACCAATATGACCTTGGCGTTATCGAAGGTCGCTGTGACGATAACCGAGTTCATCAAGAAGTGTGGTGTACCGACCATTTAACGGTGGTTGCATCGGCTCATCACCCATTTGCAAAGCGTGAACGTGTCAGTTTGGCGCAACTAGAACAAGCGAAGTGGGTATTGCGTGAACATGGCTCAGGTACTCGCAAAGTTTTTGATAGCTCTATTCATCATTTAATTGGTGATCTTGATGTTTGGCGAGAATATGAACACGTTCCTGTTTTAAGAAGTTTGGTAGCAAACGGCCCATATTTAACGTGTTTACCTTATCTCGATGTCGAGCAGTTTGTTGAATCTGGCCAGCTCGTTACTTTGAATGTTCCTGAGCTTGAAATGGAACGTACGCTTTCGTTTATTTGGCGTGCGGATATGGCAGAAAACCCACTTGCTGAATGTATTAAGCGAGAAGGCAAGCGCATGATGAAAGGTAAGCCGTCGGTTCTATAACGGTAATTTGATAAAGGCTAGGGGCTGTTGACCTTTCGTGGTTAAGTTTTGTTCGAGGTAAAATCGTTTTAGGCGCGGCGAAGAGTATGTAGCCTAGTCATTTTAAGCAAATATTCTTCAACAAAGCATAAAGCGATTTTAACCGAACCCTTCGGGCAGTCCTTGTGGTTCATTTCTACTGCGTTATCGCCTTTTCATGTAGGCTAACTACACATCAAAGCCTCTGCCTTGTATAAATTTCCCACAAGAGCTGCAAAATAAAGCTCGAAAGGTTAACAGCCCCTTATAACCCAATGTGTTGAATAAGCGATTCCGGTCTCTATCTGGTGATAAATGCATATTCGCGTACATTATTAATGTGATCATGATCGGCTAAAAGAAGGCGTTCTTCCCATAATATGCTTACTTGATTTTAAGTGAGGCTAAATCCGGTGCGATGAATTTCGTAATTAGGCTTTAGAAATAGTATGAGTACATTAGTCGCGATTTCATTAACAACAGGTATTTTGTCAGGTCTATGGGGATGGATTGCTATCTCTTTCGGCTTATTGTCATGGGCCGGTTTCTTAGGTTGCACCAGTTATTTTGCTTCGCCAACGGGCGGTGTTAAAGGACTAGCAGGCAGCTTACTGACCAACATGACAGGTGTATTCTGGGCAATGGTGATTATCGAAAGCTCGACCTTAGCAGGGTTAGAGATTTTAGGCTATATGATTACCGCTATTGTCGCTTTCTTTATGTGTATTCAAGCCAAACAAGCGTGGCTAGGTTATATCCCAGGGACCTTTATTGGTTGCTGCGCGACGTTTGCAGCAGGCGGCGATTGGCAACTTGTCGTGCCATCTTTACTGCTTGGTGGTGTCTTTGGATACTTGATGAAAGCAACGGGGCTTTGGCTTCACGAAAAATCGACTCAATCTTCGGAAGCGGTTGAACAACACGCTAAGCAAGCCAAGGCTTAATTCGTTAACCTAGCCTTAATTCGTTAACCTAACCTTAGTTTAGTCACTGTGAACTCTTGCAAGATAACCCCCAATTAATTTGTATATCGATTTATACAGGCACTCCACTTGGTGTGCCTTTTTTGGTTTCTTAATCAATTCAAGAAATTATCAACAGAAGAACTAATAGCACTTATCAGATAAGCAAGAAGCTAGGTATTTCCGTTTGCCATGGTGGTCACGCGTTTCAAAGTCCATCTCAACAACAATGGAATACAGTCTTGTCCTTGATTCTCACAATGAGACACGATCGCTAAAGCCAGGTCTGGTTTTGCGTGTTTCTTGAGAACTTTAGCCACAACTTTTTTCGCTGGAATAGGGTGATCATAAGGAATCTTAACCATGTCTCTGAAAAAGTTTTCGAAGCCATTCATATACAAGTAATGTTCGATATCCTTATCGGGCAGTTCAGTAAGGCGGTGTCTTTCCTGATCATTACCAAGCTTAGAAAGCACAGTCGCCGCATATTTTTTTCCGGCTGCATCACCATCAGTTACTACATGCCAATCGATACCAAACTCTTGCGCTACTTTAATGAGCGCTTTAAGACCAGACTGCGCGAACTCAATAATTTGAACGCCTTCCGCAGCAAGGTTATACCCACATTGGTTGGCTAACTCGTTAAACAACCAGACTTCGGTTTCACCTTCTACCAACAACCAACAGCGAGCATACAGAGCGCCGGACCGGTGAAAACGAATATGAAAACCAATTCGACGAAGTTCATCTTTGCTGAAGTGGTTCACATTGAGCTGGTTGGCTATGGTTTTATCTGACTGACGTACCAAACGACGAATCGATTGAAGCGGCACAGCAGCAAGTAGATCGCCACTGTTGGTGGTCAGGATTTTTTGCATGGGCAGCTTTTGCATCAAGCTCCAAGCCCTTGCTAAGTGCGTTGGGTGCAATCGACCTTCTGGATCTTCAAGGATCAAAAGAGGGCGAGCACATCTTCTTAAGTCATTTGGCCCTTTTGCTTGCAAATAGGCATTAAGTAACCCCATGAATAATAAGCGAGTTTGTTTGTTTTTGGTCTCTTCGACCAATTGATGAATGCTCTTGTCGTTCGCACCAGCTGAGTAAAGTAACCCATCACGCGGTTTTCTCGGATTTTTACGTGAGACACTCTTAAATGAGAAGTAGTGTTCTATTAAGCTTTGCATCGACTCAAGACTACTGCGCATTTCACCTTTATTAACATGTCCGGGTATCGCCATAAGGCGACGGCAGGTGTTGTCGATGCGTTTTTCTATCCTTGCCTGACGCCCATTTCCGTTTCCATTGCTGCCATTACCATTGGTTGTTTGACTCTGGCCGTTACCATTTCCACTCACATTATTAGCGTGCCCGTTACTAGCATGAACGGTGTTAGTGTGAACATTACCCGGTAGATGAGCATTGTGGTTAAGTGAATTGCCGTTGAAAGGGCGATCGAAGTGCCTTGCGTCTCTCAAACGAATTACAGGGTGTAACGTCATTAATTCTTGAGCGAGCTTTTCTGAGTGATGAAGCTTGAGAGGGTTTCCGTCCAACCCCAAAAATGCATAGTGTGTGGTCGTTTCATATTGCTCTAACGTGGCACTGATTCGATAATAGATACGAAAAACACCAAACTCGTCTTGAACCCACACCGGTTTGAGTTTGCGATAACGTCCTACATTTAGCTCACTTTTATCGTTGGCTTTTAATGCGAGAACAATTTGAAGGTGTTGAGACTGTGGATGTGAAACTGAGTAATCGACATGGAAATCGGTCATTTCGAAGTGATATGGAACTCCGTCTGAAGGGAGAACGACGGAAAGGGCATCCAATAATGAAGACTTACCCCAAGTATTTTCACCAATAAGCGTGGTTAGCTCATCAAACGCAAGAGACATGCGCTTAATACCTCGAAAGCCAGAAATCTCGATTCTTTCTAGTTGCATAGGCTTACTCCTAACGGAAGGCTCTGCTAATTGTTTGAAAGCTAACAGATATCTTTAATCATAATCGAAAAACACAAATCTGGTATGCTCACCTGTCACAAAACCCGTTGTTTATTTATACGGTGCAAAATGAGATTTTCGATCTATCTCGAGTATTTTTTTGCAGTGCAGTTTCATAAAATTCACGATTCTGTCATGATTCTCGACCTAGTATGAAGGGACAAAGAGAGAAGAAAATATGACTAAAAAGAATAAGCCGACAAAAATAGTGTTGGCACACATCAACGACACCCACTCATACTTTGAACCAACCTCGTTACAGCTATCACTTAAAATGAACAACCACATCATTGAACCTTATGTGAGTGCTGGTGGTTTTGCTCGAATTTCAACACGCTTTAAACAAATAGAACAAGATGCCCAGCGTCAGAAGGTTGGAACCCTGTTCCTGCATGCTGGTGACTGCTTCCAGGGCACTTTGTACTTTTCTTTATTCAAGGGAAAAGCCAACGCCGATTTGTTGAACGCCCTTAATATAGATGCCATGACGCTCGGCAATCACGAGCTAGACATGGGTAATGAGCCCGTTGCGATTTTCGCGAAAAGAATCAAATTCCCACTGTTGGCCGGTAACTGGAATCTATCGAATGAGGATATCAATAAAACTCATACCTTAGCGGACAACGAAATTGTTAAGCCTTATCTGACTGAAACACGAAGTGCCTCTTTTATAACGAAAGAATTTGATGGCGAGAAGGTTGCAATATTCGGCTTAAGCATCGACAAGATGGCAGGCATTGCTAATCCAGATATCGATACTCCGTTTGAAAACGCTTTAGAAACCGCAAAAGCGACCATTGAGCAGATTCGTAAAGCTGGCATCAACAAGATTGTGTTACTTAGTCATCTTGGTTACGAAGCTGATTTAGAGTTAGCAGCCAGCGTAACAGGTATTGGTGTCATTGTGGGAGGGCATAGCCACCGCTTGCAGGGCGACTTCTCTGATATCGGCTTAGTCAAAGACGATGACTACGGTGTGAAAGTCGGTGACACCTATGTTGTGCAAGCGGGTTTCCACGCCATGAGCCTAGGACACTGCGAAATCGAGTTCGATACTGAAGGCAAAGTGACTCACTTCAACGGTAAGAACGAACTGCTGTTAGGCCGTCGACTGTTTATAGATGCAAAGCTAAGTGAAGTCGGGCAAGACGACGCTCATGATATGGCGTGTGAGTTTTTGAATAATCACCCTAATATTGCAGTGTGTAAAAAAGATCCTGAGCTGCAGAGTATTTTGACGGATAAATACCAGCCGAGAGTTCGAAAGCTTCAGCAACAAGTGATTGCTCATGCAGACACAACACTGCGCCATATTCGGATCCCGGATGAGAAAGGTCCAAGTCAGCTTGCGCCCTTGGTTGCTCAATCATTTCACTACCTAATGAACAAAAAAGGGCATCAGGTTGAATTTGCGATTCACAACTCTGGTGGAGTGCGAAATTCACTCAATAGTGGTGATGTATCCGTTGCCGATATTGCCGGAAAACTACTACCGTTTGCCGTACCCATTGGTGTGTATGAAGTAAAAGGTGAAACGATCGCTGGCATGCTTGAAGGTGCAATCAATAACGCGATCGATAATGGTGTCGTGGGCACAGGTTCCGGCAGCTTTCCTTATACTCATAATCTAAGGTTCTGTTACCACAAAGAAGCGCCTATAGGGCATAGGATTCACCATTTAGAAATACACTCTGAAACATCCGGTTGGCAGCCAGTTTCTCGTGACCGAATTTACCGAGGCGCGTCGTCAGCCTACACCATGAAAGGAAAAGAGGGCTATAACGCCGTCTTAGATATGATAGGTGATGGCGTGGTGACGACCGATTCTATGGCAGACTGTTTTATCGAGTTTCTACAAGAATACCCAGAATCTCTTAAACACAATGAACCGCTGAATTGCATGGAGTGTTTTAGATAGCCAGCGTCAATGCTTGCACTTAACATTATTAGTTCTAGCTGTTTATAAATTTGGCATTGTTTATGCTTTATTCCTGCAGGTCACACTTCTTGTGGAGATAAGCATGGATAAGAAAGATTGGTTAGATGCAGTAGCGGTGGTTGGTTGGGTATCGGTTTGGTCCGCGTTAGTTTATTTGATACCGACTGCAGGATTGTAATTTACGCAAGATAGTAATTTGCGCAGAATTATTACTTGATCGTTTTGCAGTGTAACTACGCAGTGCCATCGTGAATTTGGTTAGCGGATTTATTCTTAGAATCAATTCGAGTGTCTATTTGACAGGGTGGCATCAATAAGAAAGGAGCATTTGCTCCTTTTTTGTATTTCTAGTGCAAATTTTAATAGACGAAACACAAATAGGGGAATATTATCCACGCGTTTGGGGAGTAGTTAGCGCAAGTTTACATGTCGTCATCTCGTTAGGCTAAGAGCCTATCCGGTATGTAAAGGTGAAATCCCATATTTCACTTCAACGAGACCAACGCAATCACAATCAAGATCCGTCGTGGAACTTGATATGTTTTGTTTGCGGAAGGTCTTTATAAAGTTCTTCCGCCCGGAGGAATAATGAACTCAACTCAATCTCTATTATCTACAAATAGTGAATCCTTTTTTTCATCGCCAATCATGACGACTTATGCGGGTTTTTTCCTGCTAACAGTGATTCTCGTCTCAATTGATATCTATCAGACTCGTGGTGGGAACGTCACAATTAAAAAAGCGGCAATCTGGAGCGTTTTTTGGTTTGTACTTGCATTTTTGTTTGCTGGTTCTATTTACTTATTCTGGGACATTTATGCGCCAAATAGTGACTACACAGCGCAAAAAGCAACCGTGTCATTCATTACGGGTTACTTGCTAGAAAAATCACTCAGTGTAGACAACCTGTTTGTTTTCGCGATGATCTTTGCTCAATACCAAGTTCCTGATCATCTAAGACCACGTGCGCTTCTTTGGGGCGTAATTGGTGCATTGGTACTTCGTGCAATTATGATTGCACTAGGCGCACAGCTGTTGGCTGAATACCACTGGGTACTTTACGTGTTTGCTGCGTTCTTGATTGGTACTGGTATTAAGCTGGCGTTAGACAAGGGCGAAGAGGAAAGTGTAAATACATTACCAGAGAAGTTACTTCGTAAAGTGATGCCGGTAACAGAGGATTTTCATGGTCCTGCATTAATGGTTAAACAAGGCGTTAAATGGGCATTCACTCCAATGATGTTGGTGATCGGTGCGATTGCAGTCATGGATGTGATGTTTGCACTGGATTCTATCCCAGCTATCTTTGCTGTGACGCAAGAACCGTTCCTGGTACTTGCTGCAAACGTATTTGCGCTACTTGGCCTTCGCTCTTTGTACTTTGTTCTGCAAGGCATGATGGATAAGTTCATCTACTTGAAGCCAGCATTGGCGTTCATCATGGTCTTCATTGGTGTGAAAATGCTACTGGTCGACAGCGAATGGGCTATCCCAACGTATTGGTCGTTAGCGGTGCTGATTTCTACTATGACGATTGCGGTTATAGCGTCGATTTATGCGAAGAAGCCAGACATTGAACAAGTGAATTAGAAACAAATATAACTTATCGAAAAGTTTATAATCGGTACGTGGTCGATGAAGTGGAAAATTTATTTATGTAAAATTTCTGTGACATTGGCCACTGTGATTTGAAGGGTATTTGTACTAAATGCATGATTTTAACGCCATTGTGAATTTATAGTCACCATTTGTGAATATGTATTCCCATGTATTGTTAATGGTTTGTTTTATTAGAAAAACTAATCTTAATATTCAAATTTAGTCATTTTTTAACGTGTAAAAAATCACCTATTATTCTTGTCATCAGAACGAACCACTTAAACAAATTTATAGAGAGGCAATCATGGCTCAAGCAATGCAAATGAATACTATCGCTGTTCCTAACTCTATGGATAAGAAGACCTACTCGGTTAACTTCAAAGGATTGATTGCACACATTTTCGATATTCTTTTTGTAGACAACTCTCCACGTAGTTACTACTCAAGCGACCTATCTGGTCACATGCAACGCGATATCGGTATCAACCGTTAATCTCTGCGTTAACATGTAAAAATATAGAATTTTAAGAAAAAGCCAGCTTCTGAAGCTGGCTTGTTTGTATCTGCAATAAGCTGTGTATCTCAAAGAAACTAAGCATTTGAAATAAACTAAGCACCTGAAAACTCATCACCTGAAAGAAATACTTAGGCATAACGGTCTGTATTTGAGCGCCAGTAAATTCGCTTCGTACAAGGATCACGGTATGTCACACGCCAGCCGCAACTCATCATTGATTAAACTCTGTTTACTTGCCTTACCGATCGGCTTTTACTCTTCTGTGTCGATGGCACAAACCTGGAGTAATGAAGGTCAACCTGCGCAGGTTATCGAACTGTTCACCTCTGAAGGTTGTTCAAGTTGTCCGCCTGCTGATGCCTACCTTAGTACTTTTGAAGACCACCCTAATCTTTGGACACAAGTCATTCCGCTCGCCTATCACGTCGATTACTGGGATTACCTAGGGTGGGGAGACAAGTTCGCTAGCAAGGCATTCAGTCAAAAGCAACGCTTGTACAAAGCTTATGGAGTAACAAGTGGCGTTTATACTCCGGGCTTTGTCGTCGATGGAAAAGAGTGGCGCGGTTACTTTAATTGGCTAGACAGAACCTTGCCATCGCTCCAACAACAAAGTAACCCTAAGCTAACCGTCAATCATAAAGGCGATACGTTCAGCGTGCACTACGAAGGCAAAGGTGATTATGTCGCTCATATTGCCTTGTTGGCGATGAACGAAGTCACCAGCGTTGAAGCGGGCGAGAACAGAGGTAAGAAACTTGAGCACGATTTTATCGTGGTTTATGACGGCTATCGACGTGGTGAGTCTGAATGGCAATTCAATATCGATTTCTCTCCTTTAGTCGCCACACCAGACGCAGTAGCCGTGTGGTTAACCGAACCTAACTCGTATACACCGGAACAAACGGTAGCAGGATGGCTGAATTAAACTTGCGATAACTTGATACTGGATGTGTTGTAGTGGGGGCTCATTGCTAAAACACGAGAGAAAGGGGCGATTTAGTTACGTAATACTGCTGAAATACGTTAATATAGCGCGCTATTATTTTAGCTTTGAGTTCCTGCAATTAATGACTAACACCACAACACCAACCAACTTCTCTGATCTTGGCTTAATCTCTCCTTTGATGGCTCGTCTTACCGAGCTTGAATACCAACAGCCAACGCCTATCCAAGCGAAAGTTATTCCAAGTGTGTTAGCAGGACGCGACCTAATTGCAGGCGCAAATACAGGTTCAGGTAAAACTGCAGCATTTGCACTTCCACTGTTACAAAAGATTCATGAAGATGCACCTCTGGACCGTCGTTCAGGCAAAGGTAACTATGTTTCTGGCCTTATCTTGGTTCCTACACGTGAGCTTGCTAAGCAAGTGGCTGATAGCGTTAAGTCTTACGCAGTGCATTTCAACGGTGCAATTAAAACCGTTTGTGTATTCGGTGGTGTATCGGTGAACACTCAGATGCAAGCGCTGCGTGGCGGTACAGATATCTTGGTGGCAACACCGGGTCGTTTGCTTGATCTGATCTCAAGCAACGCTATCAAACTCGATAAAGTAAAAACGTTAGTGCTTGATGAAGCAGACCGTATGTTGAGCCTTGGCTTTACAGAAGAACTTGATGCGATCTTGAAACTTCTACCTAGCAAGAAGCAAACTCTGTTGTTCTCTGCGACTTTCCCTGAGCAAGTTAAAACGTTGACTCACGAATTACTGAACGACCCAATTGAAGTCCAACTTCAAAGTGCCAATGCGAGCACGCTAGTTCAGCGAGTATTCGAAGTAGAGAAAGGTCGTAAGACAGCTTTGTTAGCGCACCTGATTCAGCAACACGAATGGCGCCAAGCTCTGATCTTCGTGAATGCGAAGAACAGCTGTGAACATTTGGCAGACAAGCTATACAAGCGCGGTATCATTGCGGAAGTATTCCACGGTGATAAAGGTCAGGGTTCACGTACTCGTATCCTAGAAGATTTTAAATCTGGCGAGATTGACGTTCTGATCGCGACAGACATCGCAGCTCGTGGTCTGGATATTGAAAAGCTTCCTGTAGTAATCAACTTTGACTTACCGCGTAGCCCATCAGACTACATGCACCGTATTGGCCGAAGCGGTCGTGCAGGAGAGGTTGGTTTAGCATTATCATTGATCGATCACGAAGACTACCATCACTTCACAATCATCGAGAAGAAGAACAAAATTCGTCTTGAGCGTGAGCAAATCGAAGGCTTTGAAGTGGATGAAGAAGCAACCGCTGCACTTGTTGCTGCATTAAAACCGGTTGCGCCACCAGCAGGAACTGGCAAGAAGAAAAAGAAGAAAGCACCTAAAAACCAAGATGTTTGGTTGAGAAATAACTAAATTAAGAATGGTTAGATTGTAGATACAAGAAAGGCGCTCAATTGAGCGCCTTTCTTAATTCTACGAGTAAAAAGTCATTACTTCTTACGGCAGAACTCAGCGATTACGTACATTGATTGACCGCCATTTGTTTTACCAGAAACAAGCTTAGGATCGTCACCAACGCTGATGCCACGGATAACAGTACCTTGCTTAATCACTTGGTTAGTCCCTTTGATTGGCAGGTCTTTGATTACTGTTACGTCGTCACCTTTCTTAAGTTCAACGCCGTTCACATCAAGAGGCTTATCATCAGCAGACATGCCGATTTGTGCCCAAACTGATGTTTCTTCTTCAAGGTACATCATGTCTAGTGCGTCTTGAGCCCAGCTTTCAGTGTTCAGACGAGTAAGTTGACGCCATGCCGTTACTTGAACTGGTGCCTCTTGACTCCACATGCTGTCGCTTAGGCAGCGCCAGTGGTTGATATCTTTAGGCTCGTCAATCTCACCAAGGCATTTGTCACATACCATAATGCCGTGATCCACTGTTACGTGGCTGTGTGGCGGTACCGCGTACGCAGTAAGAGAAGAATCAGAACCACATAGTTCACATTTAGATTGGCAGCGTTCTAGCATAGTAGCTTCAGAAGACATAATGGACTCACATTTATTAGGTATTAATTACGGGGGCTATTATCCACTTTATTTTCAATAAAGAAAGAGGTCGTACGGTATTCTGTCTTGATTAATTTTAGCCGAGATCAACCATTTGTGTTTTAACGTTGTATGCAAACGGTTAGCTAGAGAAGGTTGATTGGCCGCAGAAACAAAAATGCCAGCGGTTAGGCTGGCATTTGTTTAGTAGCAACGTTTTTTATTCTAAGAAGGAACCTGTTATTGATGCTGAAGTTAGCGCGTTGTCAATTAGGAAATCTACAGCTTGTGCCTGCATACTGACATGATGATCTGCATCCAAAGGTGTCGGTGTCGTCTTATCTTGCGGAACTACAAACGTACTGTGCGCAGCAACATCGCTGAACTTAACAAAGTCCTTCGCACCATCAGGGCTTGTGTTACTCGAATCAACCACCTTGAGGCCTAACTTAGTTGCTAACGGTGTCGTTCCCGCGAACGGAGCGTTTGCGACAGAGTTTGGTACTGTATCGTCACCTTGCACTTGAGCCATATAAATAGGCAAAAGAGGTGAACCAGAAGCAACTAGGTAAGAAGCATTGGTAAACGGATCCACAGTATCCAACACAGTTTGTGCAGCATAAGCGAACTGCTGAAAAGCGGCCGTCATGGTAGCTTTTTGCGCAGCGGTCGCGTTTGCTTCAAACGTTGTGTAGCACTGTTTGCTAGTAAGACTTCCACAGTTAGCGGTTGCGAAGCCTGCGTACTCAGTTGAAGCGCTCAATGCAACGCTGTGCTTAACTTGAGGGCCAAACTCTGTAGAACCAAGCAGAAGGTTAGATATTTGTCCCCCTGAGTTTTCAATTGCTGCTGAACTGAATGAGTAAAGCGAATTAGCTGCGACACTACCGAGAGTACGGTTAGAGGCTGCAACTGCTGTTGTTCCAACAATACCACCTAGCGAGTGGCCTAAGAACTTCACTTGTGAGCCAGTAGTTAGATTAAATGCCTTCAATGGAGACGTTGTGAGTGCCCCAGCTTTTAATGAAACGGCTAAAGATGCGCGTAAGCCCATAACATCAAGCGCACTTTGACGCACGTTATCGCGAGCGACGGGTAAGTTCGCCAAGTTCAGATAAGCTAACACGTCAGCGTTTGCCGAACGAGTATCATCTAAACTACGTGTACCATGGAGCGGTAAGTCAATCGCCAATACAGCTACACCTGCTTTTGCAAGGTTGTAAGCGAAAGCATAAGCGTTTTCTTTCGCTGAGGTGATACCGTGTTGGTAGATCACAACATTAGTAGGATCAGAACCATTTGGCGTAAACAGTAAGAGTTCGACGTCTTCTAATGATTTAACTTGAGGAACAGGTGAGTATTTGGTGATGACTCGCTCGCTATCAAGTGCTGAACCATCTTTAAGAGTCAAATTTAAACCAATGAGTTTAAGCTGCTCTGTTTGACTTGTCGCTAATATACTTGCATCAATACCAGCAGCAATAAGCTGAGCGGCCATGTTCGCCTTTTCTGCACTATTACTTAGAGCATTTGAAACCTTAGCTAGGCTAGGCATAGCGGATTCAAACGGCTGAGTATTCCATTTGCTGCTGCTTGTTTCTAAGTAGTGAGGTAACTTAACCGACCCTTGACTTACATTGACATCTGCACTTGATGCATCGTACATCGCCCCAATAGCAAATTTGGCTTTAGCAATCTTAGTCGAGTCGCCGCCACCAATGTATTTATCAAAATCAGTGTCATTGGCTAATGCTGTTTTGAATGTTACTGCAGGAAGAAATGACATAGTGTAAGCGGCTTTTAGGTCAACCGAATTAGGGTTTGCACTGCCTTTCCATACACCATTTAGGTTCGCAGAAGCCAACCCAGTCGCTGTTGCTGCTTTTGTCGCGAAAAGCGAACCGCCAACCGACTCGGTGGTAAACCACGTCGAGTAGATGATGTCTTTGGTATCAAGGCTAACCTTGCCGGCGGCATTCGCCCCTGCAAAGATTTGCTCTACACCCTGAGTTACTTTCTGAGCTTGAGCTAAGCTGCCGTCAGTATACGTTACTGAACTTGATTTCAGAGCCGCGTAGCTTGACGACATACCTACCGGGTCGCCATTAACATCGGCCAGTTCATTCGACAGTGCCAACACATATTCGCTTGAAGCATCGAGTGAATCTTTAAATACAATAGTAAAGGCATCCGTTGCTGCGCTAGATACCACATTAAAGTGCGTACCTAGAGTCAACACGCCTGTAACCGTTGGTGGTGTTGTGGATGTGAGTGAACTGCTAAGTTTTAGAATGTAAACGCCGCCGGTCGCGACACCGTCGGCAAGACCGGTACCTTCGAAATTCATAACGATTGGCATCGAAGTAGACCAGCCATCCATTGTGTTCATTGCCGCAATTGGATTCGTTAACGAATCTTTACCACCCGTTGGTAACCCGAGAGTGCCATCCGTCGTGTCCATCAAAGCAAAGCTTGGCAGTGGAACCGCTTTGTTCGCACCACTTAGATGAAACTTAATACTCGTTGTGCGAGCCAGTGAATCTTGAATGTACTGCTCATATTTAACGGCAGTTGAGGCACCTGAACTCGAAGAGTCATCACCACAACCTGCAAGAAATATCGCCGAAGCAAGCAGCGAAACACTAAATAACTTTTTCATGTTTGAATTCCGTTTAGTTAAAGGTGTAGTTCAATTGAATTGCAGATAAGTAAGCTACTGCATCACCTGAAAATTCAAGCTTTTGACCCAATTTATTGGTCTCAGTGAAGTCACCACCTTTGCTTTGTACAAGGGCAAAACCAGCATCAATAGAAAGATCTGGGCTGTACTGGTAAGTCAAACCTGTGCTGTACCAGTAACGATCGCTGTCTGGGATACTTAAAGTCGTTTGGCCTGCTTGTTCGTCATAAGCAAGACCCGCTCTTAGAGTCCACTCTTTATTCAACTGATAAGTCGCACCCAACGAGTAGCGGTTGTTATCCTCGTAGTGTTCCGTCTTTTTGAAACACTCACCATTTGTACAATCTGGACTGGTTGCTTTAAGTTCTTTAAAACTGCTCCAACCCGTTTGTTGCCAACCGTAGTGGATAGCCCACTGATCGGTCAGTTGGTGGAAAGCCGATATTTCAATAATTGAAGGTAAGGTAATTTTTAAGCGGCCAGTCGTTGCAGTTGCGCTACCTTGTACGATTCCACCGGTGTAATCTTTGAAATCACCATCGTCAAAATCAAGGTCAACTTCCGAACGATAAGCGATAGAAAATCGATTGTTTTCATTCAATTCATATAAGCCACCCACATTCCAACCAAATGCGAATGTTTCGCCAGTCATACTGATTAACTTCGTCGACGAAGGATCACCAGTAACATTTGAAATAGCACCTTGGTGTCGGTTGAGTTCAGCTTCTGCATAAACAAGGTTTACGCCAGCACCAATGCTGAATTGGTCGTCGATTCTATACGCTACGTTTGGGTTTAAATTGACAGACATTAGTGATGTATCACCAGCTAGATCACCCGCGTAGATATCATCTGGGTAATCGGTAGCAACACCGTAGTTGGAAAACATACCAATGCCCCAAGCCCATTGCTCATTGATTGGGCTAATGTAGTAAGCACCAGGTACAATCTGAAGGGGAGCGACGTCTTTAGATGTCTGACTTTGCCCGCCAGAACCTGGAACATTGTTTTGAGTAATGTCTACTTCTGGATCAACGACAGAAACCGAGCCTGAAAATTGGGCTGTATCAAATAGGGTCATTGCAGCGGGGTTTCTCGCAAGTACACTCGCGTTGTCGGCAACTGCACCTTCACCTGAAAATGCGCGTCCAAGGCCTGAGGCAGAATGCTCAGCAACTTGGAAACCAGCCGCAAGTGAATTACATGCAAATAGCACAGAAAGCGAAACGAGAGAGCGTTGTATTGTTTTCATCCTTGACCCTCCTAGGGCATCAAATCTCATTCTTATTGTTGAAAACACACTGAGCATTCTTATTTGTGATGCTCCAATGTAAATGACATGTTAAATTCATGTTTCATGTAAAGTCAAAGAATGAGTTATCATTTTGTGAAGTTATAATTTTACGGGGCGGGACTTTAACATTTATAATATGCATACAATCAATGCTTTATTTGTGGTTGGAGGTGTGACCAGAATGTATATGCGCATTATCGGAATAAATAGTGTTCAATTGCTTAAATATGTAACAACTTCGTTTGTGTTTACCGTTAATCGCTAAATCGGCATAATACGGTTTCATTTACGATGGCATTAAATTGGAATTTAAGTTTGGAATTACTCGCGATAGAGTTTCTTGGAAAACCGCTTCGTTTAGAAGGTTCAATGGCTGGTTGGCAACAACTGTTCTGGGATAATACACTTGTGTCTCAACTGGATGCGACCTCAGAGCAAGATAATGCTCGAACTCACTCATTCATGTTGCAATCTGGCGAAGATACGTTGCAGTGTCACGTCGAGGCGTCAGTTCAATGGCAGCCATTTGAGATGTACTACAAAGCCTCCGTCAATGGTCAAACGATTGCCGAAGGTAACCGAGACACTAAAGACATCGAGCAACAAACTCCCGTTGTAGCACCTAAACCTGAGAAGCGTTTTAGCTTAATTGGATTAGTGTCGCTTGGTATGAAAGCATTAAAAAGTGCCAAGCTAATCAAAGTCGTACTTGCCTCAGCGAGCTTGGCTGCGTATTCATGGCTGTTTTCAATTCAATTTGCTTTAGCTCTAATCGCTTGCCTTATGTTCCATGAATACGGCCATATTAGAGCGATGAAATACTTTGGTATGAAGACCAAAGGCATCTATTTGATACCGTTCCTTGGTGGTTTAGCGTTATCCGATGAGAAGATCAATACGCGCTGGCAAGATGTAGTTATCTCAATCATGGGGCCATTGTTCGGATTGATATTGTCTTTGGTGTTTATGGTGTTGTACTGGATCACTGGCGAGATGTTCTTTGCTGGGCTTGCGGTATTCAACGCGCTATTGAACTTGTTTAATCTATTGCCAATTTTGCCTCTCGATGGCGGACATGTACTGAAAAGTATCAGTTTCTCAATGAACAGCGTGCTTGGTATTGTATTGTGTATCGCAGCAGCTGTTGCTGGTGTGGTACTGAGTTATCAGTTGAATCTTACCTTGTTTGGTTTCTTATTGATTATGGGTAGTGTGGAAATACTGTTCGAATGGAAAGGGCGTCACCACAGTCACTTGTTACCATTAGACAAATACGGTCAAGTCGTGTCGTTTGTTTGGTATGTGGGTTTAGTGAGTAGTTTGATTGGTGTTATCTGGTATTTTGCATCTACTGGTGATCAGCTATTAAGCCTACCATTGCAAATTCTTGGTACTTAACAAGAATCAAAACAAAAAAATGCCCTAGCCAATATGGATAGGGCATTTTTGTATTCGAAGTTTAGCGTCTAGACAAATGTAAATTACGCTTTGCAATTTGGTCTTGGAGAACCCGATTGGGGAAGCGTTTTGATCGTCGCTTGCAGATCTTTGATACGCGTACTGTGCGAAGGGTGTGTAGAAAGCAGTTCTGGGGGCTGATTACCACCCGATGCCTTCGCCATGTTTTGCCATAGGTCGACACTTTGGTTAGGATCGAATCCAGCTCTAGCCATATACTCTAGGCCAACAACATCGGCTTCAGACTCTTGAGTTCGCCCATACGGTAGAATAACGCCATACTGAACGCCTAAACCTAAAGCAGCCATCGTCATACCTTGATATTGGCTGTATTCTGATGCGCCTAATGCGATGCTAGTAACCGATAAACCAGTGTTAGCGATTTGAGACTGAGATAGGCGCTCGTTACTGTGGTCTGCTAAAACGTGCGCCACTTCGTGCCCGATAACTGTCGCGAGTTGGTCTTGATTAACCGCTACCTTAAGTAACCCGGTATATACGCCAATTTTTCCGCCTGGTAGGGCGAATGCGTTTACTTGGTCACTGTCAAAGACAACAACTTCCCATTCACTAAAACCTTGTTTAGGAATGTATTGCGTGATGCTGTTTGCAACGCACTGTACATAAGCGTTCGTTTTTGCATCTTTGCTGATGGGTTGTTCTTTCTTCATTTGTTCAAAAGACTGTGCTCCAAGCTGAGACATATCTTTATCTGAAAAAAGCAGTAATTGGTTTCTGCCTGTTGGGGAAGCGCTGCATGCACTTAGCCCAGCGAGTGTAAGAAGCGAGGCAAACTTCATCCATGACGTCATACAATATCCTCTGTGTATTCGGTTTTTATGCATGTTAACATCAACTTGTGTAATAGCTAGTAGCAGTAAGATAACTATTTCGGTAATAATCCCAGCAGTAATGCTAACGTTATTGGTTTTATCAACCTATTAACGATGATAAAACTGCACACGCGTAACAAAGCCAATAATTAAGGACCCTACATGAGTATTTGGAAAAAGCCCGTTGACCTAGAGATCTTCAACGCGACCTCAAAAAATACCTTAATTGAACACCTCAATATTGTATACACCGAGGTCAACGACAACTCTTTGGTGGCAACCATGCCGGTTTGTCATTTTACCCACCAACCTTTAGGTATGCTCCATGGCGGCGCATCGGTTGTATTAGCAGAAACGCTTGGCTCATTGGCTGCTAATTTTTGCGTTCCAGAAGGCTACTATTGCGTTGGGCTAGATATCAACGCAAACCACGTTAGATCAATGCGCGATGGCCATGTTGTCGGTACTGCTGAGCCTATTCACTTGGGTGTGTCTACCCAAGTATGGCAGATAAACATCACTGATGAGCGTCAACGCTTAGTCTGTACAAGTCGTTTAACTATTGCTGTGAAGAAACATAAGCGATAATAGGCTAAGCATTAGTTAGCTGTGTTTGTATTTATAAGAAGTAATCTGTATTTAAAAATAGTCCGAGAAATCCATGGTCATAACGTTTAAAAGTGGGAAAATCATCGCAACCGCATATGAGCTTGTCGTTCGTTTGGATGGTGAGCACAGAGTCACGCTACAAGCTCAAGTTGATGCAATCCAACTGATAGGAAAAGGGGCAAATGTCATTTCAGCCAATGGTTCTGAATGCAAGTGGTCGATTAAATTAGACAACGAACAGCAGCTCCGAGATATTGCCAATGAAATCGGCTGCGATGTGATGTAATCGTATACTGCAAAAGTACTTAGACCTTCTATTTGAATCAAACATTAGGACACCATACCTAATAAATCGCAAGAAAATCACATCAGTAAGATTGATTTTAAGTCTTAAAATAGGGAAACTGAATTCAATGTCCTTTGAATAAGTTTTCCTCTTTATGAGCAGCCCAAGACTTCGCGTTCAATTTGAAACCCTGTTTGAATACTTCGATGGTAAAGATTCTGATGTTCAGCTCGACGACATCACGGATGTGCTTTGTTGTACCCGTCGTAATGCCCGGATGGTACTCAATAAGCTTGAAGAAGAAGGATGGGTTGAGTGGTTACCTGCGGCTGGGCGAGGCAAGTTATCTCAACTTATATTTAAGCAGAATCGTTGCGATGTCAGTGAAAACTTAGCAAGACGCTACTTACAAGAAGGGAAAATTGGACAAGCGCTGTCAGTGCTTGATCGCAATGCAGCCAAGCTGACTCAAGTTATTCAAAATTACTTGGGTGTGCAATACCAGGAAGGTGAGCAGGTTATTCGTTTGCCTTATTACCGACCGCTTTCTATGCTTAACCCGACAAAGTCGATGCGACGATCTGAGCAGCATATTACCTGTCAGGTATTCAGTGGGTTAACACGTTTGGATGAGAACGATCAATTACAGCCCGATCTTGCTCATTCATGGCAAAAAATCAGCGATTATCAATGGCGATTCTTCTTGAGACCCGGAGTCCGTTTTCATAACGGAGAGCCTTTGTTAACCAATCATGTTGTGGATACGCTGCTAGCACTCGAACCTCTCAATATGTTCTCACATATAAAAGACGTCTCTTCTCCGGCAAACTGTGTGGTTGATGTCTTTTTAACGCGACCAGATAAACACTTCCCACTCGCTCTGACTGAATCCGTTGCCAAAGTCACCTTACCGATGATTTTACGTGGTGAAGACTACGATATTCGACCGATTGGTACCGGCCCGTATCGCATTGAAAAGAATGATGATAAACAACTCGTATTAACGGCTTTCAACGGATATTTTGGTTTTAGGCCATTGATTGATCGTGTTGAGGTTTGGGTTGTTGATGAGGCTTACTCTTCAATGGTTTACCCAAGTCTTTCTAAGCCTGTAATGGCGGATCGCGGCGATAGTGACGAAGTCGAACTTGATCCCGGCTGTACCTATCTACTGTTGAATCGAAAAAAGGGCATCGCACAAGATCCTGCATGGGCGCAATTTCTATCTAATACTTTGAATGCGGCCGATCTGTTTGTACACATTCCGAAAGAAACTGTTATCGATTTGGGAGTGTTACACGCTTATGGGATAAAGCCCGGTTGGTATGACATCAAGTTGAACACGCCGGTTTGTCCACCAGCGAATGCGAAACCAACCATTAGATTGGCTTACCAATGCCAACACCCAATGTTTCCAACTCTTGCGAAGGCTATTGTTACAGTGTTGAAGCAATATGACGTCGACGTTGAACTTTATGGTTACGAAACCGATCCTCCACACGCCGATAATGTCGATATTTGGATCAATCCAATGGGTATCGCCAACAATAGAGATGACGCGTTAGCGGGCTGGTTGATGGATTACAGCTTTCTCGATGAATCTAGCCCGGCAGAAGACTTCGATCAATGGTGTCACATGATCGATCGTTGGCGCTCTGGCGAGTTTGAGCAATTCCCAGCACGACAGTTAGGTAAACAATTGGTGCAAAGCAATCAATTGATTCCAATGTTCCACTGTTGGTTAGGCGTTAACAAAGATCAATGCGGTACGCTGCAAAACGCCAAGTGCAATGCACTCGGTTGGTTTGACTTTAGCCAAGTTTGGGTAAAACCGGACGTTGACTAAGACCAGAGATAACTTGATTAGGACAACACGATGCAAACGGTGATGATCACATTTATAACGCTGGTGGCGTTTGCTGCCAATTCAGTGTTGTGTCGTTGGGCTTTGATGGATCAAACGATTGATCCTTTGAGTTTCTCGATCGTTCGTATCATATCGGGTGCGCTTACACTTCTGATTTTATTAACTTTGTCTTCCCACTGTAAGTCTAGAGAGGAGCTAGTAAACAACGACACGTCGGTAGAGACAAAGCTCAAATTACCGTTTCAATTCACATCAATATTGTCACTCCTCGTTTATATGTTTGGTTTCTCGTTTGCTTACTTAGAGCTTGGTGCAGGTCTCGGTGCTTTGGTTCTGTTTGTCGCGGTTCAATTTACGATGATTGCCGCACACCTGTTAGCTGGCAATAGAATGTCATTGTTAGAGTGGTGTGGTTGTTTGTTGTCAGTTTCTGGGCTCGTTTACTTACTCATGCCGACGGATTCGACAAGTTCGCCCGATATAACCGCCATCATATTGATGGCTCTGGCTGGAGTAGGTTGGGGGATTTATACACTTGCGGGTAAGAAATCCACGAACGCGTTGCAATCCACTACTGCCAACTTTGGATTTAGCTCGTTAGTGATCCTTGTGTTAGTAAGCCTGTTACTTGTCATCCCTAATGTGGCATCGCAAATATCCATCACAGAACAAGGCTTGATTTACGCAATATTGTCGGGCTCAGTGGCTTCTGGTGTGGGTTATAGCTTGTGGTATTACGTGGTGAAAAAACTGGATACAGTGGTCGCATCCATTGCACAGCTTTCTGTTCCCGTTATCGCGACACTTGGTGGCGTTTTGTTGTTATCTGAACCTGTTACTATGCAATTTATTATCTCATCGACTGTTATCTTACTTGGGATAAGCTTGGTTCTTGTCGCACCTAAACTTAAGAAATAAAGGGTTCAATCATTAACTTCTATGGCTAAACCAAACAAAAAACAACCGACCAAAACGGTTCAGATATTCTGCGCTAAATGTAAGACACAACTTTTCAAGTATCGAAAAGGCGGCAAAGGAGCGCTCGTAAAGTGTTTCAAGGAACGGATCGTTGAAGATTTCACAAAAGACCCTTGTGTGTGCCCTGAATGCGGAATTGAATTTGCGCGAGATACTTTGGTTCGAGGTACGCCTGCCTACAAATTTGTGGGTGGCAAGGTAACTATGAAGTAGTTGAGAAGAATAAATGCCGCAGCACATCATGCGTGTGGCATTTCACATTGTTTTTTATATTCAGAAGAAAGGTTAGAGCTTAATGAGCTCTAACTCGTCCTTGAAGTTGCAACAGTAATAGCGAGACAATGGCACCCGTTGTATCACACAGCATGTCTTTCTGTGCATCCCAAATATCACCTTGTGAGCCAAGGAACGCGATACCTTCATCACCACCTGCAATCTCTGCATACCACCATTCTATAATCTCGTAGCCAGCTGCTACACTCATGATCGCAAATAGGGCAAAGAAACAGGCTAGTATCGGCTGAGCCAATTTCTTACGAATCAAATACTCTGCGAGTGGATAGGCATAAAGACCAATAGAGAAATGGGCTACTCGGTCAAAGTTATTGCGCTCAGAGCCGATAAGGTTATTGAACCAGTCAAATGGAACTTCTGAGAAGGTATATTTTGCGCCTATCGTGTGCAAAATAAGCCAGATAAACATCAGAGCATAAGCTGTCTTAGAAAAGGTGAGCTTGGTGGATAGCCACCATATCCCGATAAGAATACCGAGAGCAGGGACGATCTCAGCGATCCAAACGGCTCTTGAAGATGGCGCAAAGGCTGAAAAGAGAAAGATAACAAGATAGACAGCAGTTAGTGAGAGTAGAGGTCTATTTTGAGCAAGTGGCGTAATTGTCATCATCAGATCCTTTATAAGTTTTTTGTATAGTTACATAATAATGAACAGTGTTCAATTGCGTTCTAATCACTAGATTTGTTGAAAAGTAGTGTTATCGCCCAGTATCTAGACAAACGGTTGGCGGAGTTTCACAAAAGTTTGATTTACAACAAAGCGATCTTTAAAATCATTGCATTACTACATAACAAGAAAGAAAAGTCATGAAACTGGAAACTGTCGATTACCTTGCTGACGACGCAGCAGAACAATTTGTTCGATCTCTACGTGAAACGGGTTTTGGTGTTCTTAAGAATCACCCCATCCCAAAAGAGCTTGTTGAGTCAATTTACGAGAACTGGTACCAATTCTTCATTTCTGAAGAGAAAGAGAACTTCCACTTCAATGTTGAAACACAAGATGGATATTTTCCACCTTCAGTTTCTGAAGTTGCTAAGGGCCACACTGTAAAAGACATCAAAGAATACTTTCACGTATACCCTTGGGGTCAGATTCCTGAACAGTTAAAAGAACAGATTCTAGATTACTACCAACGTGCTAATGCTTTTGCTCAAGAACTATTAGGTTGGGTTGAAGCACATGCGCCTCAAGAAGTACAAGAGAAGTTCTCAATCGCGCTTTCTGAAATGATTAATGGCAGCGAACAAACACTGCTTCGCGTTCTTCATTACCCACCAATGCAAGGCGATGAAGAGCCAGGTGCTATCCGCGCAGCCGCTCACGAAGACATCAACTTACTGACTGTTCTTCCTGCAGCAAATGAACCGGGCCTTCAAGTTAAAGCTCAGAATGACGAGTGGTTAGATGTTCCATGTGACTTCGGTAATATGATCATAAATATTGGTGACATGCTTCAAGAAGCATCAGGTGGTTACTTCCCATCGACAACTCACCGTGTAATTAATCCATCAGGTGAACGCCAAGAGAAATCTCGTATCTCTTTGCCACTATTCCTTCACCCAAAACCGGAAGTTGTACTGTCTGAGAAGTACACCGCAAATGAATACCTAATGGAACGTCTAAGAGAGCTTGGTGTTATCTAATTAACTAGTTCCTTGTGCTAAAATTGGTATAGATATCAGAGGTCAGCAAAATTGCTGGCCTTTTTTTGTTTTTCCAAAGAGCTAAACCAATCATAGCCAATTACTGGTCACCTTAGCTGCGTAATTTTGATGGATAACGGGCTCTTGAGCCAAGCAATTGAATGTGGTGTTCCATTAAGCTCGACAAATCGTAGAAAATCGCTTTCAATTAAGAGAAGTCAGCCCACTGACCTAGGGCAATTCATCATGCCTAACAAGCTAACAACTTAATAACGCAAATGAGCCAACTATGTCGAATAATCAAGGTGTGAGAGCGAGCTTTCATAGCCATATGGAGAACCCTTTGCTCTGGCCCATTATGGAAGTGCTTAAGCGAAAACCAAGCGGATGGAAAGTACACACACTGGCGGCTCATCTAAACGACCTTGGGTTTATGCCTGTATTAGATGCATCACCCGAGAAGGAGTTATTTAAGAAGAACTTTCTCATTATGAATGCGCTGTATCAGCTTCAAGAAACGTTGCACCCTGATGGTTGGCTTCAAGTTCAAGCAATGGATATTGAATTGATGAATGGAAGCTATCATGGAAATAGCCACAGCATTGATCACCAAGACCCTCTTCGAGACTACTACACTAATTGGACTAACTATGAAGCGGATGAAGGTGAAGTCAAAAGGCTGCTGAACGAGTTTTGGACTCGGTACAGAAAGTTTGTTGGCGCTGATACGCTCAATTTAGATAAAAACCGTGCATTGAAGTTATTTGATCTCCCTGTAGACGCAACGCATAAGGAAATAAGAAAGCGTTGGCGACAGCTGGCGTTGCGGTGGCATCCCGATAGAGACGAGGGCAATACGGCAAAATTCCAGACGCTTTGTGAAGCGTGGCATGTATTACGAAGTTCATGATCGACGTAACTCTTACTGCGCTGTTTATTGACTCTTTAGAGTGAAATTTAAGCCCTATATATAAAACTGAAAAGCCCCATGTTGTGAGTTACACAAGTGGGGCTTTGTCGTCATTACGCTTGTATTGTTACTAGGCTATGCGTTGTAACTAGGTTAAGCGTCGTTCCTACTTCATTTATTATGCTATGAGTGATCTTTGCTTTCGCCACTCTTATGTTCGAATGCATAGTCGAGTACTTTACGGATATAAGGAGCACCGACCTTGGAACCACCATTACCGTGCTCGATGACCACAGTCGCAACATATTCAGGGTGTTCGTAAGGTGCGAATGCCGTGTAAAGCGCGTGGTCGAGTAAATGCCGAGCCAGTTTCTTGGAGTTGTAGACCTGATCTTTTGCAAGATCAAATACTTGGGCTGTTCCCGATTTACCGCCGCTAGTGTAGTCAGTTCCTTTAAATGCACGTCTGCCGCTACCTCGACTGCCGTGGTTTACGAGTCGCATCGCATTAATAGGTACATCCCATATCTCGTCTGGTACTTCAGTGATCGACAGCATCGGCTCAGGTTCAACCAGTTTTTGCGTATCAAAATCTTCACCGTGATCTAAGGTAGCTCTCAAGATATGAGGTGGCATTACCTTCCCATGATTAACTAGTACCGAGGTTGCTTTGGCAAGTTGCATTGGCGTGGATGTCCAATACCCTTGACCAATACCAATAGGGACGGTGTCACCTTGATACCAAGGGGTACGATAACGCATCATCTTCCACTCTCGAGTTGGCATGTTGGCGGTACTTTCTTCATAGATATCGATGCCCGTAGGTTCACCAAAACCAAAGCGATTCATCCAACTTGAGATGCGGTCGATACCTAAATCAAAGGCGGTTTGATAGAAGAATGAATCCACCGACTCTTCAATCGCTTGAGTTACGTCAACAGGACCGTGACCCCAGCGTTTCCAGTCTCGCCATGATTTAGAGTTGCGTTTGGAACCGGGAATTTGCCATGAACCGTGATCATCACGAATGGTGTTTTCTGATATAACATGCTCTTGTAATCCAGCAACGGCCATAAATGGTTTTATGGTGGATGCTGGAGGGTAAACGCCCAGTGTGGTGCGATTCACCAACGGGTGAGCAGGGTCATTCAATAGACGTTGGTAGTTCTTACTCGAAATGCCGTCGACAAATAGATTAGGGTCATAACTTGGGCTAGATGCCATCGCCAGTACACTGTTGTCTTTTGGATCGAGGATAACCGCACTTCCGGTTCGGTGATCAAGTTGTTCAAATACGTATTTTTGCAGTTCAAGGTCAATATTTAATACTATGTCTTTGCCTGCAACTGGCGGCACGTACTCAATAGTCCGAACAACACGGCCACGGCTGTTTACTTCAACTTCTTGATAGCCTTTGGTTCCGTGTAGGATATCTTCGTAATAGCGTTCGACACCGAGCTTACCAATAATAGTAGTCGCTTGATAATTCGCTTCGATGCCTTTTTCTTCTAGCTTCTTTAGGTCACTATCATTGATGTGTGCCACATACCCTAAGACATGGGTCAGCACCTCTCCATTTGGGTAAAAGCGCTTTAAGTTCGTATCAATCGATAAGCCGGGGAATTGGTACTGGTGCACCGAGAACTTAGCAATCTCTTCTTCACTTAGGTTCTCTAATATAGTGACAGATTTGAAACGGCGCGTGTTGTGATAACGTTTTTTGAATCGAGCGATCTGCTCAACATCACGCGGGATGTATTTGTCTAGCTTGGCGAGCATGGTATCGACATCATCTGTTTGCTCGGGAATCATCGTCAGATTAAACACAAGCTTGTTCTCGGCAAGCAACACACCATTACGATCGTAAATTAGCCCGCGAGTAGGCGCGATAGGCAATACTTTGATTCTGTTGCCATCAGCACGAGTTTGATAGCTTTCAAAATTGTCGACTTGAAGTCGGTACAGGTTGGCGACTAAGACGAGAGTGAACAGTAAGATCCCACAAAACGCCACGATTACACGGTTTTTGAATAGGTTTACTTCGATTTTATGGTCACGCATCTTAACGCGTTTATGATTCATTGAAGCCTCAAGAGTCTGTTACATTTAGTTACACCTATCGAGTCGGAACTTTATCTGAATATCGCCATAGTTTTGTAAAAGCTGTGTCATGATTTTTGGGATTTCTATGATTAAAGCGCTGACCAACAATGTAGTCACGTAAAGAGTGGCCGAATCAGATAGAAATATAGGAATTGAACGCAAAAAAACGGCTCTCATAAATGAGAGCCGTAATACGAGATAAGGTTAACTTAACGCGACATATTAGTTCGAGTTGGAGTTCGAGTTCGAAGGTTTGAACTGAGACTTACGCATACGGTTTAGTGCGGCCATTACATCCAATACTCTTGGTTTCGCTAAGTCACCGTAGTTTGGCATGTTCACGTGCCACTCATCGCTTAAGATAGCGCTAAACTCTTTAGCAGGGTTGTTTGACCAACCTGGAGTTTGTGCAAACTGGAACCATGCCCAACCAATCGCGTTCACTTCTGACGTTGATTCTAACTGCTCTAATGCAGAAAGGTCCGCGAATTCCTTACCAAAACGCAGTGACTCTTTGCCTTTCGCGTTAACTCGGAATTTTCCGTCAGTAAGAATGTTCATCAATGCTGCGCGGTTTAACGAACGAGGAACAAACGTTTCTAATGCGGTCTCACATTCGTTAGTTCGCTGAGTAGGGTGTTGAGCGATGACTTCTTGTGCTTTATCAGTTACGTCTACCGCTTGGTAGTCGTGCATTTGAATCACAGTGTCAGCCACGTCTAGGTAATCACCAGAACCACCCATTACAACAATGGTAGAGATATCCATCTCTTCACGTAGTTGGCCAATACGGTCAACAAGTGGAGTGATTGGCTCAGCCCCTTTTGATACTAGAGCTTGCATACGTTCGTCACGAATCATGAAGTTAGTCGCTGACGTATCTTCATCGATAAGGAGCGTTTGAACGCCTGCTTCAATCGATTCTTGTAGCCAAGCCGCTTGCGATGTAGAACCTGATGCATCTTGTGTGCTGAAATTAGACGTGTCTTTCTGCATTGGTAAATGGTTGATGTAGTTTGAAAGATTTAAGTTGTGTACACATCGGCCATCTTCAGCACGGATCTTCATCGTATCGGTCGCAGTCACGATACCTTCACGGCCATCACCAGGAATATGGTTATAGATAGAACGTTCAACGGCGTTCAATAGCGTAGATTTACCATGGAAACCACCACCAACGATCAGCGTGATGCCTTTAGGAATACCTAGGCCAGTCACATCACCTTGGTTTGGCGCGTTTAGCGTCACACTTAAAGACTCTGGTGCTAGGAAAGGAACCGCGCCTTTCATTGGCAGGTCGCAGTTACCTGCAATACGAGGTAATACACTGCCATTTGCAACGAATGCTGCTAGGTTGTTTTCTTCCAATTGAGCACGCAATGCGTCTTGGTCTTCAACAGCTTCACAATGCTTAATCATCGCTTCGATGTTGAGTTCGCGTTCAAGCGTTGCGCGACGAATAAACTTAGGCAAATAAAATGTAATGATGTTGATTGCTTTCTTTGCAAGAATACTACGACCATCAGCGGGTAGGTTGATACGAAAACGAATTTCGATACCGTGCTCGGTGAAAACCACAGATGTGTTATCCAAAACAGTTTGGCCGGTTAGTGCGATAGACACTGTCGCTTCTTGCTTAGCAAATTCAGAGAAGCTACGTGCAATAAAATCACGCGCTGCTACTTGGTATTCGTAAGACTTTTCTTTCAGCCAACCTAACCCTGTTAACGACCAAGCGCGTGTTGCGCGAAAACGCGAAGAAGATGCGTACGGATCACCTTGAACGTGGTCGATGTGTAATTCGAAATCAGCAAAGTCGTATTGACCTTTAATTTGTTGATATGCGCGGAAGTTTTGTTTTTCGAGCTTTTTAAGCTTTGCAGTCAACTGATCCATAACGAGGAATGCCTATATAAAGGGAAGATAAAACAGAAAGGCGGCGATTATAAAAATCACCACCTATAGAGTAAAGAGAAAGTAGGCCTAAATCCAAAACAAAGTGCTCTTTTTCGCGTTAAGCGTAACGAGTTGTCCCCAAATAGTTTTGATTGATTAAGCTGTGTTCGAATTCTTGGCTCGGCATTGGCTTGCCATAAAGGTAACCTTGTCCCACATCACAGCCTTCATTGATGATAAATTGCTCCTGAACCTCCGATTCAATGCCTTCAATCGTGACTTTTAAGTCGAGCTTTTTCGCGATTTGGACTATGGACCGAACGATCTCTGAGTCTTCCTGTGAGTTGAGCATTTGGTCGATGAAGCTCTTATCAATTTTAATCGTATCGAATGGGAATTTCTTAAGGTAACTAAATGAGGCATAGCCCGTCCCAAAGTCGTCCAGTGACAATGTAACGCCAATGTTGTGTAACGATTCCAATGTATTTTTCGCGACGACTTCATCTGCAATGAGGCAACTTTCCGTGACTTCAAGTTCTAAGAAATGAGGTTCTAGGTGATAGGTTTCCAACAGGTGAATAATTTGGTCTGCGAAATCAACATTCTTTAATTGAATAGCAGATACGTTTACGGCTATTTTGAAATCTTCAACGTATTCGGACCACTCTTTCGCTTGCTCAATCGCGTTGCGCAGAGCAAAATTTCCTACTTCGAAAATTAACCCGTTTTGCTCGGCCATGTGTATTAAGGTTTCGTTAGATATGTCTCCCAGAACGGGGTGTCGCCAACGTAGTAGAGCCTCTGCACCAACCCAGCGATGAGTCAACGGGCATACTTTAGGCTGAAAATAGAGCATAAGGTCATCATTACGAACCGCTTGGAGTAAATAACCTTCAATCTTATTAATATGACTTTGTTCTTCAGCATGAGACTGAGAATAGTAAGCGAACTTCTGTCCGGAATCTTTACATGCCAACATCGCTTCTGAAGATTTTTGGATAATACTGTCAGCACCATCGTCGTGCTCAGTAATCGCAATCCCTATAAAGGCATGCAGATGAACTTTGTCACTACCAATGTCAAATTCTGAATGACCGACTTTTACCAATGTCTGGCATAGTTCTTCGATACGTTGGTGCAAATCTTTAACACTGAACGCCAACACAAGGTCAACCGAAGTAGGGCGCGCAGTTAATACCTCGACATCAGAGATACTGTCGATGCGTTGTCGGTATTCAACAAGCACTTGGTCTAACGCGTTGTAGCCATATCGAGCTTGAATGCGCCTGCCATTAGTAAATCCAATATGGATTACTGCGAGTGAGCCACCAGTAAACCTTTGTTGTGACAACAACTTCTGATCTAAGCGCGACTCAAAAGCACTTCGGTTCAAAAAACCCGTGCCGAGATCGTGATTTTTTTGGAAATTGATCTCTTGTTCTGCCGCTCTGCGCTTATCAATCTCTTGGTTTAATGAATAATTAAGACTCGCGAGATCTTTAGTGCGAGTCGCAACTCGGCTTTTTAAGCCACGATTCATTTGAGTGAGCTTAGCGTGTTGAAACAAGGTTTTTAATTGAGATTCTATCGAGGTGCGAAAGCTTTCTAATAGCTTAATATAGGTAGGCGTGTAGTGATTTTCTTTCGAGTCCAAGATACAAATGGTGCCGAACAATTCGCCGTTAGGCCAACATAGCGGAATGCCACAATAAGAGATTAAGCCAAGCTTTGTGTCGGGGTTATTTTTCCAATCAACATCTGCAAGCGCATTGGGTACCAAAAGCTGTTGCTGAGACTCCATCACCGTTTCGCAGTAAAGCCCATTTCCTAATGTTTCAGAATCGCCTTTGTTATAAGGGTTATCCTGACCGTGGCTGGTAGAGAAAACTTCAATGTAGTTGGTATGAACACGCATGATAAGTGCAGCAGGCACTTGAGTGATTTGAGCCAAGAGGTCGACAATATTCTGCCAGCTAGAAGCCATATCGTCAGGGATATTTAAGTCTATCGTTTTTATCTTCTTCATATGACTCCGAGTCAATTATGCTAAATGCATCAACACATCCTGTGTTAATTAAGATGAACCAAATAAACTGTGAATATTACATTAACTAAGTATAAGAAATGTTGCACAAAAAAACCTCCGCAATTTTGCGGAGGTTTTCAAATGTGAATCTGGGTCTCAGTAATGAGATAAGTTTCGATTAAGGCTTTAACTTTATAAAATCATCAGTGTTAAGTTTCTCTTTATAGTCTACCGATGGTTGAGCAAAACCGTTCAACTGTAAAAACTCTTCTTTAAAACCTTGATAGTCACCGATTGATTGGAAGTTGTTTTCATCCATAGCTTCAAGTAGTTCAGTCACATGAGCTTGGGTTTCTGGGTCGAGTTCCCATTCATCCATCCGAATTAGGCGCTCGCCATCAAGTGGTACTTTGGTTTGTCCATACAGCTTACTGCTGAATAAGCGTTGCATTTGTTGGATACAGCCTTCGTGGGTCTCTTTTTCTTTCATCACTCTATATAAAGCGAGTAGGTAAGGGCTTAGCCCCGGAATGAATACGCTCGCCTTGGTGACTAATGCCTTACACACGGTCGCGTAAGCATTACCGCCAAAGTTAGCTAGTTCAAGGTTAAGTGCGTGACTTGTTTGATGAAGGTCTATTTTAGCGCGGCCCAAAGTACCGTCTAAGTAGATAGGGTGCGTGACTTCTGGACCAACGTAAGAAAAAGCAATGGTTTTGCAACCTGGGGCAATAGATTCAGCATTGATCAGCTCATCTATCCACTGTTCCCAATCTTCGCCGCCCATGACTTTGAGTGTGCTTTCGGCTTCTTCTTCCGTTGCAGCATCAAGTGTGTTGGTCACCCAGTTGTCGTGCTCTAGTGAGATAGTCGCACCAGTCACGCTTTCACCGATTGGCTTAATGGCAGAGCGCCAGAATTCTTCGGTATTTGGTTTGGGTCTTACGCCAGCGGCTAAGCTATAGATAATTAGATCCACTTCACCTTCGAAGTAGGTTTCAATGGCTTCGACAACTTGTGAACGTGTTTCTTGTGAAAATGCGTCGCCAACAATGTTGATAGTAGTGCGTTGCTCTCGTTCGGCTTCTTTCTTGAAATAGATGTTGTTGTACCAACCAGCACTGCCTAGGGATTTTTCGTTAGGACCGCGCTCGAATGAGACACCGATGGTGTCAGCTTTTGCACCGCCAAAGGTAAGGGCAATGCGAGCGGCAAGGCCAAAGCCAGAGGAAGCACCGATAATCAGTACTCGCTTAGGGCCATCTTTGATCTGCGGCGCACTCTTAACAAACTTGATTTGTTGCTTTACGGCTTCTTGACAGCCTAGAGGGTGAGCGCTTTTGGCTACCACACCCTTGATAATAGGTTCGATCAGCATAAATAACCTTACAGTTAACGGTGATATGCACTCAGGCTAACGTAAAGCTGTGTAAAATTTATTGAGCTAGACCATTAAAACCTAAAGATACTGATATAATTCTTTGGCGACAAATTCAGCAATCCAAGGCTGAGCTTCTGGTTTTGGATGCAGTCCATCGTTCATCATCCACTCCGGTTTGAGGATGATATGCTCTAGAAAAAACGGTAAAAGTGGCACGCTTTGTTGATCAGCAAGCGCTGCAAAGACGTATTCAAACTGCTGGTTGTAACGCTTACTGTAATTCGGTGGGATTTTAATCTTCATCATAATAGGCTTCGCGCCCGCAGCTTTTATCTGCTTAATGATTTGATCAAGATTCGCAGACATCAGCTTAGGTGGGAATCCACGAAGACCATCATTCGCACCGAGTTCGATAAGAACAGTGTCTGGGGCGTGTTCTTCAAGCAATTGTGGTAAACGAGCTAAGCCATTGCCAGTTGTGTCACCAGAAATACTTCCGTTGACCACGGTTACCGTTTTGTCATGCTTTGCTAACGCGTCTGGTAACAGGCTTGGCCAACTCTGTTTGATGTCCATGTTATAACCAGCACTCAGGCTATCACCAAGCACCAGTAACTTAGAATCTAACTCGGTATCTTGAGCCAAAGAAGCGGTTGAAAATATAATTAAGAATAAAAAGGAAATTAGTCGAGTCATGCATACATCCATCATAAAAGCAGAAGCTGTTTCCAAGACAGTGTCTACTAATCAAGAACATTTAACAATCTTAGAGCATGTTGATATCGATATTCGTGAGGGTGAAACGGTTGCGATTGTCGGTACTTCAGGTGCGGGTAAATCCACGTTAATGACACTGCTTGCAGGGCTCGATGTGCCAACTTCTGGCGAAATCAGTTTGTTAGGCCAACCTCTATCACAGCTTGATGACGAAGCGAGAGCCAAAATCCGCAGTGAATCCGTTGGGTTTGTTTTCCAAAGCTTCTTATTGATCCCAAGCCTTTCTGCCCTGCAAAACGTCACGCTGCCTTGTTTGTTGAAAGGTGAAGACGAAGACATCGAACGTGCGACGGCTTTGCTTGAATCAGTCGGCTTGAAAGACAGGCTTGATCACTTGCCGTCTCAACTGTCCGGTGGTGAACAACAAAGGGTAGCATTGGCTCGTGCGTTTATGATTAAGCCTAAAATTTTGTTCGCCGATGAACCAACGGGCAACCTAGACCAACAAACGGCAGCGAAAATCGTCGAGCTGTTGTTCGAACTTAATTCATCGCACGGCACCACGCTTGTTCTCGTCACGCACGACCCTAAACTCGCACAGCGTTGCCAGCGAACCTTGAAAATGCATGTCGGTCACATAGAGGAAGTGTAAATTGAATTCATCACACGGACTGAACAAACGACTGTTTTCATGGAGCATCGAAGAGATTCGACATGGTCAGCTATGGCCGGTATCCATCGCTCTAACGCTCATTATAGCTTGTGTGTTCGCGCTTTCAGCTTTAGCTGAGCGTATGGAACAAGTGATCGTAAAGCAGGGCAAAGATGCGTTAACCGCCGACAGTGTATTTGTATCGGCAAACCCAATCCCCCAACCTTTATTAGACCTGACTCAGGTTGAACAGTTAGAAAGCTCTCAGTTGACTCGCTTCTCAACCATGGCATTCAGTGATAACTCGATGCAGTTGGTTACTGTTAAAGCGGTAGAGAGCAATTACCCTTTACGCGGTGAAATGATACTAGAAGGCGCGGATAACGCGATAAGCAATCATGTTGAACCGGGTGAATTGTGGCTTGATGAGCGTATATTTGCTCAGCTAGAAGTTGAGATAGGTGACAATGTCACGATAGGCGACGCCGATTTAACAATCACAGGGCACATTGCACAAGAACCGGGCCTGAGTTTTAACCCTTTCCAACAAATGCCTGCTGTTCTGATTCACAATAATGATGTTGAAGCGACAGGCGCAATCCAACCAGGTAGCCGCGTTAGCTTTAGATTGTTTTTAAATGGTGATGAATCGAAACTCAAAGCAGCACAAGACAGTATCGAACTGACACCAAGTGATCGCTGGCGTACACAAGACTCAGCCAGTCGTACCAACGAGATGTTCGAAAGTACGACTCAATACTTATCGCTAACGGTTGCTATCGTTGTGATCATGGCTGCGACCACTTTGGTACTCACTTGCCAACATTATGTTGCGAGTCGTCGTAAAACCATTGCGATGCTTAAGAGTTTAGGTGCGAGCAAGCAGTGGATCGTTAAATGGTTGTCTGTACAGGTGTCTCTGTTGGTGGTTATTGGTGCAGTACTGGGAATTACCATCGGTATCGGCTTAGAATTTTTGCTTCGTATACCTCTGGGCGACTTATTACCAACACCACTTCCTAGCTATGGTATTGAACCTGTCATTTTGGCGATTTTATCAAGCATTCTCATTGGTGTGCCTGCTCTTGGTATTCCGTTAATTGGCTTGGTAAGCACTTCGGCAATCAGCGTGATTCAATCAAGTCACCAGTCTAATGAAAGCTACAAGAAATACCTGTTGTTGCTAGTACCTATTATTCCAATGATGCTGATGTACGGTGACAATCTGTTGGTATGGATAGTTCTAGCGGGTATCGCTTGCCTGTTCTTAGTACTCGCGATTGTCAGTACGTTTGTTCTGCGTTTGGTGGGTCAACTGCCGACGTCGACATCTATGCGCTTGGCATTGAGCCGAATTAATCGCACACCATTAGCAACAGGGATTCAATTTGGTTCTTTAGCGCTGTCTTTGATGCTGTTATCGGTCATATGGCTAGTGAGAAGTGACTTGTTGTCAGATTGGCAGCAAACTTTGCCCGAGAACGCACCTAATGCGTTTGCGCTGAATATTGCGAGCTATGAGAAAGACAGTTATCTCGAGACGATTGATGCAAACGAAGTAGAGCGTACTCAAGCGTTTCCAATTATACGAGGAAGGCTCACAACCATTAACGGCGTTGAGGCGGCGAAATACAGCGAGACCTCAGAAGAAACAGATGCACTAAGTCGCGAGATCAACTTCACTTGGGGAGATAGCCTGCCTGAGTACAATGAAGTATTAGAAGGCAGCTGGACACAAGAGCAGGGCGTATCTGTGGAATCCGATGTCGCAGAGCAACTTGGTTTGAAAATTGGCGATGATCTTTCATTCACAATCAACAGCCAGAACGTCTCTGCCAAGGTGAACAGCATCCGAAAAGTAGAATGGCGTGAAATGAAGCCAAACTTCTATTTCATTTTTACTCCCGATGTTTTGAGCGCTATTCCTTCTACTTGGTTGGTGAGCTTCAGATTAGAAGAGCAACACAACCAAATGCTCAACGAATTATCTCGAAATCACCCGACCGTGAGTTTGATGGACATTCGTAAAATGGGTAGCAAGATCCAAGAGTTGCTCAAACAGATTGTTTGGTCGATAACCGTACTTGCCGCGTTAGGTGTAGTGGCGGGGCTATTGCTTATCTTCACTCTGTTGCGACTGAGCTTATCTCAAAGACAACAAGAGATACGCTTGTACCGAACCTTAGGCGCGAGTAAGAAGCGTATTCTCAACACTATTTGGTGTGAATACGGGGTGATGGCGTTAGTAGCTGGCTCAATTGCTGCGCTAGGTTCTGAACTCAGTGTTGCAGGGGTAATGAACTTTGGCTTTGAGTTAGAACCTTCACTCCACCCAATACTGTGGATAGCGCTACCCGTGCTGACGTTTATCACATTGGCCGCGGTAGTGAATAGCTTAATCAAACGTTTGTTGGCACCAGTAAACAAGGATTTTGGCTAGTCGCTAGCGAGATCTCACAAATGCTTAAAACGGTCTAAAAGTGACATTACTTATACTTAGTCGTTCACTATTTATAAGACGTCTCTTTAGACCGCTTTTTATTTGACCAATGCGTAGCACAAGTTACGAACATCGCACCTTAATTTCCCGTTTTTTAGTATTTTTTAAAACTAATTGCGCAATAATGCCGATTTAATGAACAGCGGTTAGTCCCTGTAAACAAAGGGTTTGCGCAACTTAGCAAGAACGTTATCAACAGTTATCCACAAAAACGGTGGATAACTTTAGGGATAAGTTAACATCTATGTTTAAAGAGTACTGAGGCAGCCTTTATGTGGCGTCACTTAGGACAAATGTGACGGTTATAATAACCTTTAAAACTCAATCTGGAGTTATTGAGTCAAGAGATTATTTAGGTTTTTTACATAGATATTAAATACTGCCTATCTAAGACCTTGATAAAAATGTGTTTTAATTCGTAGCAGAACAAAAGTAGAATAGCGGCAGTTAATCATATTCTACAGAACACGATGAACCACAACAAAACGGATACAAATCAGCCTTCTATTGCCATTGTTGGTGGTGGTATTGCCGGAACGACGAGCGCAATTCATTTTAGTGAGTTGGGTTATAAGGTCACTATTTTGGAAAAAGGACCGAGTTTGGTTAATGGTCCACCAATTTGCCATCTGCATGCTGGTGGCAATTTGTATCGAGATATTTCTGTAGAGCAGTGTCTTCAGTTGCTCACTCAGTCAATTGATACCGTCCGCTTGTTTCCCCATACGATCAATATTCGTCCGACAATTATCGCTGTTCCACACAGTGATGGTGGAGAGCCGTTGGATCTTCTTCCGCGCCTAAAGATAATCAAGAACGCTTATGCTGATCTTGTTAGTCAAGATAAAAGCAACCAAGTGCTTGGTAATCCGGAAGAGTATTACAAGCTGTATAGTAAAGAAGAGTTACTAGCACTTGCTGCTCAAACTCAGCCTCTGAAACCAACATCGCTTGATGAATGGTGTATTCCTTTCGCTAAACATACGGATCTAGAAACCCTTAAGTATCCTGTTGCTATGGTTCAAGAGTATGGTTGGAGTGTATTCCGACTTTCTGCAACCGCTCAACTCTCTTTGGGGCAACAGTCTAATTGTACCGTGTTAACCAACAGCCGATTACAATCTGTTGAATCGTTAGCGCAAGGCTGGTCTTTGACTTATACAGACGCTGAGAACCAAAGATGTCACCTAACGACCGACTACTTGATTAATGCAAGTGGCTTTGAAACGGGCATCGTGGATGACTTTGTCGGTTCTAAGCAACAAAGGCTTGTTGAGTTCAAAGCCGCATACGTTACGCAGTGGCCGTATTCGCAAGAATGTAAGGAAGAGTGGCCAGAGGTTATCTTCCATGGCCCGAGAGGCACACCGCAAGGCATGGCTCAGTTAACACCGTACGCTGATGGTGTATTCCAACTTCACGGTATGACAGAAGGGATTACTCTGTTTGAGGGTGGGCTTGTTTCATCATCAACAGATTCATCACAGCCTCAGTTGCCTTCTAAGCTTCTTAAGAAAATCGTATCAGGTTGGAGTGAAGAGCAGCTCGAATTAAGAACTCGCGCTGCGATAACGCATATGTCTCAGTTCATCCCAAGTTTCAGCTCTGCACTGGTAGGTGGTAAGCCTCTGTTCGGTGCACAGCAGATTCCGGGAACCGATCCGAGCTTAAGAGCTTCAGACGTTTCATTCTGTGGTGATCGCTATGCTCGACTTGAAGTAGTCAAAGCATCTTCAACCCTAGAGGCTGCGCAAAAGGTCGCTGAGCATTGGTTTGATGTATCAGAGGCGGTATCGATTGAAAACACGCACTCAGTGACAATGTCACTTAATCTAAGTGATATTGAGAATAGAGCGATAGATTTGACACAAGAACGCGGATACCCAGAAGCCCTTGCAAAGGTATCAGGCCAAGATCACGCTTAATACTCAGTCATAATCTACTACGCTGAACATCTTCAATTCGGCTTGCGCGATAGGTAAGCCGAATCTTCATTCAAATGCCTGCTTAGATACCGAAACTTATCCGAATGACATCTCTCTAGCTAATGATTCTTAGCTACATAGCAATTAGCACATAACACATCGCAAAAACTAGTAGCCGAAAAATTGAGCCCACTGGCACCATACATCTTGTAATCCTAAGCGATCGCCTTTACTAAACGAGACTTTATGTCCAGGTTTGGCTTGTGCTAAGCGCGGTAAATCGATTCTGGCAACACATCCAATCTTCGGATAGCCACCAATGGTCTGTCTGTCATTAAGCAACACGATAGGTTGCCCATCTTGGGGGATTTGAATCGCACCTAAGGCAATGCCTTCTGACAATAGCGAAATATCAGGTGAATCAACCGATTGACCACTCAGTCGATAACCCATGCGATTAGAATTTTGGTCAACGTGATACTGTGCGTTATACAAAGTCTCTTTTGCTGAACCAGTGAACAGCTCGCTTTGATAGCCTTCAATCACTCGCAGGTTCACTGTTAGGTTGTAATTAGGCGTGTATCGAAAGGTAACACTCAACGCTTTAAACGGGCGAGAGAGTTGGTGTTGGGTAAAAGTAATTTGTTGCCCTTGCTGGCATGGCTGTCCATCTTGCGTTAATCCACCAATCTTTTCACGAGTCACCGTAGAACAGCTATCAAGAGTTGATGGAACATCGAAGCCACCCTTAACGGCTAAATACGCCCTTAGTCCATTTTTAGGTAAACCAAATGAGAGAACTTGCCCCTTAAAAGCTTGAAAAGTATGCCAGTTCGACAGTGGTTTGCCATCGAGCTTCGCTTGTAAATCGCCACCACATAACGCCATTTCGCAATCAAAATCGATTCGTAACGCACATTGCCCAAGCGTGATTTCCAACGCAGCTTGGTTTACTGGGTTTCCGAGCAGGTGATTGGCCCAGCTATACGAGTAATCATCAACAGGGCCACCTTGTGTCAACCCAAGATGAGCGACACCAAATCGTCCGAAGTCTTGAATCAAACTCAACGGGCCGGGCTTAATGACTGTCAGCGTTGGTTTGGCTTTAGTCTTAACCATTAGCGACACCTCCACTAATCTCCATAAACCTAAGTTCAACAAATTCTTGTTTTGAAATCGCGATGAAACGGACTGTGTCACCGACATTAAGTAGAGACAGCGGCGTTTGCGTGGTATCAGCGTTCTTCAATTGGCTGTGATCGAACAACGGAAGCGGGCAATTGCCAATAATATTCCAGCCACCCGGTGAGTCCGAAGGGTACACCGCCGTTTTCGTATCTGCGATGGCGATACTGCCTTTCGGTACACTTAAACGTGGGGTTGAATGACGGGGCAAAGCAAGCTCATCGACCACATCAGACATAAACGCAAAGCCAGGCGTAAATCCAATCGCACTGACGCTGTATGTCTGTGAGGTGTGATATTGAATAATATCGTCGAGCGACAGGCCTTTGTCTTGATATCGGCCTAAGTCGAGAGCCGTTTCTGGTGAGTAATAAGCGGGAAGCTCGATAGTGTCACGAGTGTAACTAACACTAGATAAGGACGAAATAGCATGACTCAATAAGGTGTTGAGTTGTTCGATGAGTTGCTTTTCGGAAATTCGATAAGGTAAGTAGTCAACCAGAATGGTGTGGTAAGCCGGTGTCACATTCATCAATATAGATGCCAAGTTTTGGCGAATGGCATTGGAAAGATGAGCCATGTATTGCGCATATTCGCTGTTAGATTGACTATTTGAAGGCGATAGCGTCAAGGTGACCAAAACGCTGCATTCCGCGACTGGCGCTATATTGAATTCAATTTGATTCGTCGTCATTTCGTTTCCATACTTTTGTTTACCTGTTTACCTGTTTACCTGTTTACCTGCTTACCTGCTTAACGTTTCCAACTTCCGCGTCCAAACCAATACAAAGCAATTAGTAAGGTGCTCGTAAGGCGAGCGATAAGGCCATGCGTCATAACAAATCAAACGCTCATACTAGTTAAAAGCGTTGAGGTCTTGTCTGATTTTTCTAATTAATGCGATGGATTGGGGGTTATCACCATGGACGCAGATGGTATCGGCTTCAATAGGCAGTCTTTCGCCTTCAATGGTCGTGACTGAACCGTAGTTAATGATTTGCATGACTTGGTTGTAGATATCGTCCTGATTAACGTAAACCGAGTCTTTTTGAGTTCGCGGCGATAACTGCCCATTATTCAAGTATGCACGGTCGGCAAACGCTTCAAACAAGAGGGGTAAGTCATGATCGTCAGCAATATCTAGATACTGTTGATTGTCTGATGAAGAGAGAATCATCAAGGGGATGTTAAATTCAGCGACGGCTTGGGCAACGGCATTGAACACATCAATGTTCGCCATCATATCGTTGTAAAGGGCACCATGAGGTTTCACATAACCAACAGAGGTGTGGTGATAGTGGCAAAGCGCTTGTAGTGCACCTACTTGATAGCACACTAGTTCACTGATTTCGTCCATGGTATGTGGAATAGAACGGCGACCAAACCCGACTAAATCTTGATAACCAGGGTGGGCACCAATTTGGGTGTGATAGTACTGCGCCAGTTTTATGGTCTTAGACATAACGTGCGGATCAGACGCGTGAAAACCACAAGCGATGTTTGCCATATCGACCCATTCCATGACCGACTCGTCATCGCCCATCTTCCAATTGCCGAAACTTTCTCCCATGTCGCAATTAAGCAAAATCTTCGTTGTCACGTGGTGCTTACCCTTTACGTTGAGGTGAGTAATGACGGTCTTATAAATACCATAAATAAACAGTGACCTAACTCAAATTTTCGACACCAAGAACTGCATTTACTATGAGGTCACGGCATGTATCAAACCCGCTAAAGAATGGATTGTGAAAAATGCTTCCTTTCATCAATAACGTATAGAAACTATGGTTAAAGATAATTGAAAAACAAGCGTTCGACAAACAGCCTTCATCTATTTTGTTTCCGGTTTAGGGAGCAAACGTAAGGTGATGAATCATATGGCGACATTGATGTAATTCTGAAGATTGTCGGTGAGGTGAACTGCCAAGTGAAATTCAAGGTAAAGGTCAGTTTTTGTTCTCTCGTGCGGTGTATCTGCCATAGCCGTTTGTCGCTCCACCCTAAGTTGTTGTATCATAAGCGGTAGGTTGAGTGTTTTTAATTAAAAGGTCTGCTAAACATGAATGTTTTAGTTACAGGTGGCATGGGTTACATAGGTAGCCATACCAGTATTCAGATGATTAACGCAGGTATGACACCTGTGCTTTTCGATAACTTGTATAACAGTAAACCAAGCGTTTTAGAACGTATCGAAAAAGTATCTGGCGTTCGTCCTGATTTCATTGAAGGTGATATTCGTGATAAAGCGCTTTTAACTGAAACCATGAAGCAACACAATATTGAAGCTGTTATTCATTTTGCGGGCCTGAAAGCGGTTGGTGAATCTGTAGCCAAACCTCTCGAATACTACGATAACAACGTAAATGGCACGTTAGTCCTTGTCGATGCAATGCGTGACGCAGACGTAAAAACATTAGTATTCAGCTCTTCAGCAACGGTTTATGGCGATCCTGCTAGTGTTCCTATCACAGAAGACTTTCCCACAAGCGCAACCAATCCTTACGGTCGTAGTAAGCTCATGGTTGAAGAGTGCTTAACTGACTTCCAAAAGGCTAACCCCGATTGGAGCATTACGTTATTACGTTACTTTAACCCCGTAGGTTCACACCCAAGTGGTGAACTCGGTGAAGACCCGCAAGGTATTCCAAACAACTTAATGCCATTTGTCTCTCAAGTTGCAGTTGGCCGACGTGAATTCCTATCTGTATTTGGTAGTGACTACCCAACAAAGGATGGCACTGGTGTTCGTGATTACATCCACGTTATGGATCTGTCTGATGGACACATTGCAGCACTTGAGAAAGTAGGGCGTAAAGACGGTCTTCACATCTATAATCTGGGTACTGGCAACGGTTCAAGTGTATTAGATATGGTTAAAGCCTTCGAGAAAGCGAGCGGTCAAGCGATACCTTACAAACTCGTTGAGCGTCGTCCTGGTGATATCGCAGAGTGTTGGGCCGACCCAGCGAAAGCTCAGAAAGAACTGGGGTGGAATGCGACACGCACACTGGCTGAAATGACTGAAGATACATGGCGCTGGCAATCAACAAACCCTGATGGTTTCCCTGGTTGATTGAGTGACTTCATGAATAGTTAACGTACAAAAAGGTGCTCTAGGGCATCTTTTTTGATCTAAATCGAATAAAAAGTGATTTGGTGGTTAAAAAGTATCATTCTGTATCGGTTGTTGTTATCATGCTCGCGAATTATATGTTTAATGTTAATTTTCTTTGGAGTTAATCATGGAACTAGGCCTAATCATCACTTTCATCATTGCTGCAGCAGTAATGGTTAAGAAAGAAATGGCAGAGAAATAATTTCACTTTACCCCTTTTTGATACAACTTTTAGTGAAATAACAAAAGCCAGCTTATCGTAAGCTGGCTTTTTAGTTTCTACAGTATTTTTGTTGTATGGCTTTATTCTGGAACGACCTAGATCTTTAATGACCTAGGCCTTTAATAAACTTAGCTCTACAACGAACTAGATTTCTAACCAGTTAGAACTCGTAGTTTGCAGATATACCCCAGTTACGACCCGGTTGAGACTTAATATCGGTGTTGAACTTAGAATCGTGCCCACGGCCTGACATGTCATTGTACAGCCAATATTTTTTGTCTAATGCGTTGAATAGACCCGCTCGCAAGGTTAAATCCGTGACAGGGCGGTAATAAGCAGTCAAATCAACAACTGTGTATCCAGCCACGTTTACGTTGTCATCAGAGTTCCACTCATCTTTCGCAGCAACCATTTTAATATTTAAAGCTGAACCGAAAGTCTCGCGTTCGATACCAAGACCTAGCGTACCCGTTAGTGGTGCTACTGAATCAATGGATTTACCTGTAGATTTATCTTCACCATCAGCATAAGCCACAGCTAAACGAGTGTAGGTACCAAATGGTGCGTCTAACAGGGTGTCAAGATTAATCGTTGACGAAAGCTCTGCACCATAGATAGTTACTTTATCTAAGTTCTCTTTGGTGTATACGTCTTTACCGCCTTGTTTACCCGATTTCGTCTGGTTAATGAAATCAGAGTAATCTGTGTAGAAAGTGCTTAGTTCAAAGCGAGCATGTTCATTATTGCCACGAAGGCCAAGCTCGTAAGAGATACTTCTTTCCGCTTTCAAGTTAGGGTTAGCTTCAATGATGGCACCTCGAGTGTAGAAGTAGTAGAGGTCGTAAACTGAAGGTGCTTTAAACCCTTGCCCAACTTGACCAAATACCGATAGGTTGTCATTGATGTGGTAAACTGAACCTAGCTTAGCTGTGACGGCGTCATCTTTATTCTTCTCATATTGAGTCTTGTAGCCTTCATCCGTTGATGGGTCAGCAACAAATGAGTCATAACGAAGACCGCCAGTTACAATCAACTTGTCTTCCATGAAAAATGCTTGGTCTTGAACAAACACACCCCATTGCGTTATTTCTGCATCAGGGATACCAGTACTACCCGGTGTAACAGTGCCTCGGTCAAACTTATGGTCGTAGTTTTCTAGTTCAAAGTCATTCTTCAGATATGTGAAACCATATGTGAATTCGTGATCCGCACCATCAATATTCACTAGCTTAGAAAGCTGTGTATCAACTTGCATGTTGACATCAGAAGCATCACGCTCACGAAGTCGACGTCCGTTGAAGCGAGTTGTATCGTAGTTTTTATTCAGAGAACTTGAGTCTTGGTAACTTAGAGACCAGTCTAAAGAGTCAGCAATTGAAGAGCTTAGTTTAAGCTGTTGTTCCAATGTTGCACGAAAACGTTTGTTGGTGTCTTTGTTGTAATTATCAGTATATACAAAGCCTGGCATAAGCTGATAGCCATTGTAGTTTAGCTCATCTTCATCATATTGATGTTGGTAATGCTCAACCGTAATACCAACCTTATTTGAATCTGATACATTGTAGAATGCTTTGGCTAGGATATTACTTAATTCCGTATCTGCCGGGTTCTCTGCACCACGATCAGGACCTTGAACTTCGCTTCCTGATGAATGAGTCTGTGTCTCGTGGCCTTGAGCGTATGTCACCATAACGATCGTTTCTAACTTATCTTTACGCATCGCCCAAGAAACTGTGTTCTTGAACTGTTCATCTGCAGATGTATAGGTAGATTTGATGCCAAAACGGTTTTCATCCCCGTCAGTTCTAAGCATATCCTCTGGATTTTTAGTTCTTAGCAGTACTGCACCACCAATGGCATCTGAACCGTAAAGCGTAGAAGCAGGGCCTTTATTCACCTCTATGACACTTAATGTATCGACTTCGATCGCATTCGAATATTTACGTTGCTCAGAAGCACCAGGGTTATATGGTGTAGGTTGTTGAACTCCATCTACCATAAGTTTAACGCGATCACCTTCAACACCGCGGATGTTAAAGCCTGAAATACCAAAACGGCCACCGCCTTGAGCTTCTACCCCTGGCGTGTATTGAAGAGCTTGCTTTATGTCGCTAGACATTTGATTATCTATGTCTTTTGCAGATACAGACTCAATTGAGCTTGAAACGTCTTCTTTGTTTTGTTCGGTACGCGTTGCTGATACAACAACCTCGTCAAATAGGGCATAATCTTCAGCAAAGGCTGATGTTGATGAAAGCGCTAAAACGATTGAAGCAGAGAGTAGGGATTGCTTATACATCTGATAGTTACCTTAGTTCCATAATATCATCTTGATTTGCGAAAGATGATATTGGATCTAAATGATAATTACTATTATTTGCATTTAAATAATTTTCAATATTATCAACTAGTTCATAATTAGCGTTATTAAACACATGTATTAAAAAGAGTTTTTCAGTTCCATTCACCATGTGAATGCTTCTCTTTTTGTGATTTAGATCTCACTTACAAAGTAGGAAAGTTATGCATAGCCCAATAACACTTGAAGCCTTACACATATTAGATGCCATTGATCGTCGTGGAAGCTTTGCGGCAGCGGCTAATGAAATGGACCGAGCACCTTCTTCATTGAGTTATCAAATCCAGAAGCTAGAACAAGACTTAGATATTATGATTTTTGATCGCTCAGGCCACCGTGCAAATTTCACGGAAGCGGGGCAGTTAATATTAGAGCAAGGAAGGATCATTCTTGGTGCCACTGAACAGCTCGTTAATGACGCGAGTATTCTTGCTAATGGCTGGGAGTTGGATTTAACGATTGCCTTTGATGGCATTATTCCGATTGCTAATTTCTTCCCATTAGTCGATGAACTCGGAAAAATAAGTAAAACTAGGGTTCGATTACAAGAAGAGATTCTAGCTGGATGTTGGGAATCTCTTTCAGACGGCCGAGCTGATTTATTGGTGTGCCCAAAGGTTGACACCATACCAAACGATATGAAAAGTGACATTATCGGTAAGATGGAAATGGTATGGGTTGCAGCATCGAATCACTATGTTCATAAGCGATCTGGTGATTTCGACCAAAAGGCGAGAGAAAGTTACAGGGTTATCGCAATTGCAGATACAGCGCGTGACCAACCTGCATTAAGCATCAATATTCTAGAAAAGCAGCCACGTTTAACCGTAACAAGCCTCCCAGCCAAGGTAGAGGCTCTAACTGCAGGGGTAGGGATCGGCACCTTACCGAATAGTGTAGCTAAACCTTTGATTGAATCTGGCGTTCTACAACAAATTTCGGGTACCGAACCACAGCCTATCGACATCGTAATGGCTTGGCGACGTAACAAAATGGGCGACGCCAAGTCTTGGTGTATTCAACACCTAAAAAAAACATGGGCGTTAAAGTAACGGCAACACCATATCTGCAGTGCCGTCTTCAAAACTGATATCTAGCTCAAAGCCCAGCTTCTGGGCTAGTGTCAGCATCCCTCGGTTGGTCGGCATCGTCATGCCCGACATCTGCTTGGTCTGCTTTGTACGACAGTAGTCAATAACCTTAGTCATCAAAATGCGGCCTAATCCGACGCCTTTCAGATCGGAACGTATCAGAATAGCGAACTCTGCATCGGTGTTCTCTGGGTTAATCAACGCTCTCGATACGCCAATAATCGCGGGTACGCCTTGTTCCTTTCGAACGACCACAAATGCAATTTCTCTATCAAAGTCAATCTGAGTAAAGTTAGCCAACGCCTCATGATTGAATTCACCCACATCACTAAAGAAACGCTTGTAAAGGTCTTCTTTGGATACACGATGAATAAAATCAGCATGAAGCGGCTCGTCTTCAGGAAGGATCGGGCGTAACAACACCTCAGTGCCGTCCTTAAGTACGATATTCTCTTCCAATTCGACTGGATAAGGGCGAATCGCAAGACGTTCTTGAGGATCGCCTTGGTATGCTTTCAAGATGATATCGGCATCTAATATCGTGAACTTGTCACCATTGGCCAGTACTGGATGGATATCCAAATCATGTATTTCAGGGCAATCCACTACCATCTGAGATATACGCACCAACAATTCAGAGAGACCTTCAATATCAATCGGGTTAGGTAGTTTTTGCAGGCGAATCTTGCCACTTTTTATCGCCCGAATGATCAAGTAACGCGCCAGTGTCATATTGAGAGGTGGAAAGGCTGCAGCAGCGTCAATGGATTCATCCCATTCAGAACCTCCTTGACCAAGTAAAATGATAGGACCAAAGGTTTCGTCCGTTGTCACTTTTACACGTAGCTCCTGCCCGCCGGCGAGTTTGGCCATTCCTTGAATTAACAAGCCATGAATATGCGCAGTAGGGAACGACAGTTGAGAGCGATCGAGAATCGCCTGAGCCGCATTGGCGACTTCATTGCTGTTTCTTAAATTAAGCATGACACCTTGCACGTCCGACTTATGTGCAATGTCTGGCGAACGTAGTTTAACTGCGACTGGGTAACCAATCGTTTCGGCAATATGTACCGCTTCACTTGGGTCAGAAGCTATCCAAGTTGGTAATACATCTAGGTTGAAGTGCTTGAAAAATTGGCTATTTTGATGCGTATCAAGGCTGACTGTGTCTTTATCCAGTAGTTGACGTTCTATCCAATTTTTTGCATCTGCTAGATCTTCAATATGGACTTTTTCTGCTGTGGTTGGCGTTTCCATTAACTGACGCTGGTTACGTCTGTATTCGACCAAGTGCATAAATGCGACCACTGAACTTTCAGGTGTTCGATAGGTTGGGAACCCTGCTTCGGTAAACAACTTTCGTGCTGGCTTTGCTGTTAGCTCGCCAGACCAATTCGTTAGGATGTTAAATCGCTTGTGGCGAGGATGCTTTTTAATGGCTTCAATAATTCGCTCAGCTGTTTTAGCTGAATGTGCGATCGCAGAAGGGCTGTGCATGATAAGAATCGCATCCGCTTCATCACCATCTAACAAGATGTTTATCGTATCGATATAACGTTGCTCACCGGCGTCACCAACAATATCGATTGGATTACTCTGAGACCAACTCAATGGTAAAACCTTATTGAGCTTCTCTAGCGTATCTTCAGAAAACTCGGCAAGCTTACCACCACGGTCAAAAAGGGTATCCACCGCCATGATCGCAGGGCCGCCGCCGTTGGTCACAATAGCCAAGCGCTCTCCACGTAATGGCACTGAATGAGTCAGAGTCTCTACCGCTGCAAACAGTTCATGTAAGTTCTTAACTCGTAACATGCCGCTGCGTCGGATCGCTGAGTCATAGATAATATCTAACGTATCGGCACCGCCAGTATGTAGCATTGCCGCCGCCCGGCCTTTAGCGGTTCGTCCGCCTTTTAACACTAGAATTCGTCTATTACGTGACGCGGCACGCGCAGCAGAGATAAAGCGCCTCGCATCTTTAATACTATCGACATAAAGCAATATTGCTTCGGTGTGAGAGTCGGTACTCAGATAATCCAATAGCTCCGAGAATTCTATGTCATTGCCATTACCTATCGAGATAAACGCCGAGAAGCCGATCTCTTTATCGTTCGCCCAATCTAGAATCGTTGTACACACTGCTGCGGATTGAGAAACAAAGGCGATTTTACCTGGCAGTGCCGTCACCGGAGAGAAAGAGGCATTCAAATTTAACCACGGGACAATAACTCCCAAGCTATTGGAACCAAGTACCCGAATATTGTTTGCTTTGGCTATTGCAATACATCTCTCATCAAACGTTTCACCGCTATCACTTTGCTGTTGCATGTCGGAGGAGAGCACAATGACGGAAGCGATGCCTTTCTCGGCCAACTCTTCAAAAATAGCCACATTGCGTGTCGCATTAGTGCACAAAATAGCAAGGTCAGGCACGATAGGTAGCGACAAGATGTTTTTGTAAGAGAGGACGCCTGCGACAGAATCGTATTTTGGTGTTACTGGCATCACCGCACCTTTAAAATCCCCGTGCAACAAATTGTTCATGACGATATATCCTGCACGCGTTTCTCGTTGAGATGCACCAACAACAGCGATTGAACGGGGTTTAAGTAGGGGATCAAGATGATTCATAGACATATCCTAGCAATGCACGTAAGTTCATCGTAACTTACTTTTCATTCACGGGTTGATGGCAAATTCACCGAATTAAGATGAATAAGCAGACACTGCATAAAGTTTGTGAAATAGGTCACCCAGTAATGGTGTATAATCTCAAAGTTAACTTGATTCTAAACCGACGTATCGGCATGATTTATAGTAATTATTATTAAGGATATAGAGCTTTCCATGAAAAAACTTGCAATTGTGACTTTGCCACTGCTCTTGGCTGCATGTGTATCTGACAACTACGTTACCAATGTAACGTCAGATAGCTATCAAGAAGAGTTCAAAACGGCTAAAGTTGAAGCTCCAGTTGTATCTCAATCTGAGCAGACTGCCGTTGTTGAAGAGAACGTGGTCAACGTTGTCAGAACCACACCTGTAGAACAAAAAATCACTCACACGACTAGAGCTAAGCCGGTTGCAACAATTACAGCTCCAACCAAGAAGCAACAAGACATGAACCAACGCTTTGGTTACACAGTTCAAGTTGTTGCTGTTGGCAGCCAAGCCAAAGTCGATTCTTTTGTAAAAATGTTACCAACAACTTCCCAGCCAATTTGGGAAAACTACAAAATGGTTAACGGCACGAAGTGGTTCACTGTACTTTACGGTGACTACGCGACACGCTTAGACGCTAAAAAGGCGATTTCATCTTTGCCGAGCAGTTTTCAAAACTTAAAGCCATTCGTTAAGAGCATTGATGATATCAAGAACTCTGAATACCCAACGCTTAACAAGTTAAACTAAGTTTTAAATCATAAAGAAGGAGCAAATGCTCCTTCTTTTGTTTTATGACGGTTAGTTTTGTTTAATAGTTAATCGCTCACTCCTTAGATGACAATTTTAGCATTCAAAACACTGTACCTATTTCGACTTTTGTTTATCATTGAAGTCAGTATTCCTAGTTTCAAGGACCGAATTTACCCATGAACACCACAAACATCCTTCTACTTTGCGGCGGTGGATCTTCAGAGCATGAAGTGTCAATCGTTTCAGCCAATTACCTTTTTGAACAACTTAATAGCGTTGCAGATTTTAACGTTGTGAGAGTTGAAATTAAAAACGAAGGCTGGTGTCTTGATTCGGGTGAGTTGGTTTATCTTGATATTAACGATCAAACCTTACGTGGCGACAACTTAGAATCTAAAGTCGATTTCATTGTTCCTTGTATTCATGGTTTCCCGGGCGAAACAGGTGACATTCAATCACTGTTTGAAATGGCTAAGATTCCGTACCTAGGTTGTGGTTCTGAAGCAAGCAACAACAGCTTCAATAAAATCACATCAAAACTTTGGTACGACGCTCTGGGTATCCCAAATACGCCTTATCTGTTCTTATCCGACAACACTGAACAAGCTCATGCACAGGCGACACAAGCCTTTGAAAGTTGGGGGAAAGTGTTCGTCAAAGCGGCTCGTCAGGGATCTTCCGTTGGCTGTTACCAAGTCAATCAAGTAGAAGAATTAAGTGAAGCAATCAACAAAGCATTTACCTTCTCTGATCAAGTGCTTATTGAGAAATCCGTGGTGCCAAGAGAACTAGAAGTTGCCGCTTATGAAATCGATGGCGAGCTACAGATAAGCAAGCCAGGCGAGGTGATTGCACCTAATGGCGCATTTTACTCTTACGAAGAGAAGTACAGTGCAGACAGCCACTCAATTACTGAAGTTGAAGCAACTAACTTAACCGATGAACAGCGTGAATTGATTGCAGATAGCGCCCGCAAGGTATTCACGCAGATGAAGCTTCGTCACTTGTCTCGTATCGATTTCTTCTTAACACAAGACAATGAGATCTACCTGAACGAAGTGAATACCTTCCCAGGTATGACGCCAATTTCCATGTTCCCAAAAATGGTTGAACATGACGGCCACAAATTCAGCCAGTTCTTAGAGAACTGCGTGAGAACAAGCATTTCTTAGTTCACCCAAAATATCTTAGCCGTTTTATATAACTCATTAGATAACAAATAGCGCCTTGAGCTTACCTGCCAAGGCGCTATTTGTTTTTAAGTCGGAAGTTTTTGGTTTGCAAAGTCAGTTGATTGACTAAGCAGTTTATTAACAATCTGACTATCAACAGGTGTTTTTGCCATATTATGCTTGATATCATTAGAAGTATACTTATGATTAACGTAATGAAAACAAAACGATGATCAATGGATATGGCAAATTCAGTTTACCGAGGCGTTCCTCTACAATCAGCGGATGCAAACAACACCGTTTGGCGTGCCAAGCTAAAAAACAACATTATTCAAGGTAATTTACCTGCTGTGAAAAAGAGTATTGATTGGTGGATTGATACTGCGACCCTTATTGACCCGAAAGAATTCACAGCGTTAAACAAGTCGAGAGCGTCTGGTGGTGGCTTAGCTGAAAACTTCCATGGTTACCAAATTAAAAATGATAGCGGTGAGCCTAACGCTTGGTATTGCATGTTTAACGGGCGCCTAATTAAAGGTGGCAAGATTGCAATCCAGCGTCATATAGAGGCTTTCTTACTCGCAAAACAAAAAGCAGCACAGCAAAAGAAGTAAAATTATGAGCCTAGTATATTCAACTGAAACAGGTCGTATTAAACCTGAAGAAGAGAAAATCCAGCGCCCTAAAGGCGATGGTATTGTTCGAATCCAAAAAGAAACAAAAGGCCGTAAAGGTAAAGGCGTTTCTATCGTAACAGGCTTAGACCTAGATGACGCACCATTAAAACTCATGGCTGCGGAACTCAAAAAAGTATGTGGTTGTGGCGGCTCAGTAAAAGATGGCAACATCGAGATTCAAGGCGACGCTCGTGACAAGCTCAAAGCGCATCTTGAAAAGAAAGGCTACAAAGTTAAATTTGCTGGCGGTTAAGCTCTAACTAATGCCGGGGGTAAAATCGAAGATTATTATCACTGGTTATTAGGTATTTTATGGTAAATAGCCTCTATGGTTAAATACGCAGTAGAATTCAGAGAGTACAGATACGAAATAAGGCAGGGCATCGCATAAAGATACCTGCCTTATAAACACCGAAATCAATTTAACATAACGTACATAATACGCACTAAGACGTAAGTTCTTTCTGGGGGCTGCCTAGCTGCTCTTGGGCTTTAATCTGTGGGTAGATTCGCATAAAGCTGACCATTCCCTGTAACTCTTCAATCTGGTCATTCATATGATCATGCAAACTGTAAGCTATCTCTTTGGGACAATCTCCAGTACCAAGGAAGATTGAAATATTAGAGATTTCATTAAGCTTAGATTCTAAGTCTGATAGCGTGTATTCTTTAACGGTCATAATCAACTCCGATATAGTTGGTTGTGTAAAAGCCCGTAGCTGTCTCACCAGTTACGGGCTTTGTTATTAGTGCTTAATTGAGTCTGCTCTAAATGGATTTGAAGATGGTAAAGACATTCGCTCTTCAAAATCATTTGGCGCTAAAACTATGACTTGAGCTCCCAAGTCTAAAGCCGCAACGATAATCGCCTGATTCTGTAGTTCTAGTCGCTCAATAGCCTTTAAGGCGCGAGAAAATCTATTAAAACGCATGGCTTGGTCTGGCAATCGGCACCATAATTTTTTTATTAAAGAATTACTCTCTTTAAACTTGAGAAGAAAATCATCGTTCTCCGGATTATGAACAAGCCAACCATGAAAATTAGCGCTATCCGGTAAACCAGCCGCCTTCTTCAATTCTTCAGGTTTAATTACGCTCATAACTCAAACTCCAAAGGTGTGATGATTTTTCCGTACTTCTTTAGTTCCACAGTACCAAAATTATTAACGATATAGGAAGAACTATGAAAGGTATAAAATCCGGCTTCATAAGGTGGTTGACCTTCTTCCAGTTGAACCTTGGTGAGCGTTGGAAAGCGACCTTGTAAATGCGCATAAGCATCTTGTTCGTAGATAGTACGTGGTGGCTTGCCGTCTTTCCCTGGCATAGTTCTGGGTGTGACTCTTACGTCTTCTTTGAATACTTCGATTTTTAACATGGTGTTTTCCTATGCGTAAGCTTTGAAAGGTAAAATATTGGTTTCGGCTACAACTGGCATCTTGTACCAAGGCGGAATTTTAAGTGGCTGAACCTCGATAACCTCAGAACGTTTAAGTGTTGGACACATCCGGCTAACATCGAATTGTTGACCGATATCGATACCAATCGCTTTAAGTCTCGCTTTGTGCTCGTAAAATTGACGGTCTTTTAAAACACTTCTTAAATTTGTTCCGTGTTGCCACATAATGGCGTAACTTTGCGTTGCGTTGGCTGCTTGTCGGCTCTTAACTACGCCTAGTGATAAAAGTTGGTCTGCAAAGGATTGATGTTCGTCGTATGATATTTGTGTTGTTTTCATAGCATTCTCAATGTCTTGTAAGTGATTGTAAAAATCTTGTTCTGTTGTGATGCCGTAAAATTGTAAGTCGTGTCGTTTTAATAATGCCTGTCTCAAACTGTGCTCTTCTCGAACAACGCCGAGTGACTCGCAATAATCAATAAGCTTGTTCACGTAATCTAGTGCTTCTTGTGATACCCCTTCTTTTTTTCGTTGGTCTTTTAATAAATGTCTCTGTAAGTCAATCGCCTTTGCATAGAGTTTGTCCATTATCCAAGTCGACCCTTCCCCCCAGTTACAAGTGTTGCCATCAGGATAAAGCTTAGGTTTTCGTCCTCGACCAATTTGCATAGAAGAAAGACCTCGAATAAAAGAACGCTCTTTCCCCTTCCCTACGGCTAAGTTTCGAGTCCAATCTATCGATGTGATTTCAGCACCATTACCAATCAATGAAGACGATTTACCATCAGCAGATTGACGATGAGCAAAACGGGTATTTTTTGTAAACGGAGGCAAGTCATATGAGGCTAAAATATGGTTATAAATCGCCACACATTCATCAAGTGTCTGCAAACCAAATAGGTTATCCATACGCTGCCAGCGCGACGGATTTCCTTCAACTCGAACCCGAGTGCCATTACATCGAATAGTTAATTTTGTACTGTATGAGCCTTCTAAAATTTTCTGATTAACCGTCGGTGGAAGGTTTTCACCCGTTTCTAATTCAACCCTTTCGATAACATGACGGCCCACAAGAGGAAGGTTCCCCTCATGGTGATCTTGTTGCATGAATAGTTGGTCGATAAAGAACAAATGAAAACCCTGTCAATACTCTTACATGATGAATTTAATTAACCCTGCAGGATTAATTGTGTCGGTAGGGGTAATATATAGGGTTATAATTAATCCTACAAGATCAACTGGCGGGTAAATTTATGTCTATAGGTGACAATTTAAAGCGTTTGCGACGTGATAAAGGATGGACTCAAGGTGAGTTAGCAAAAAATTGCGGTATTCGATTGGGGCAGATTTCAAAAATCGAAAGAAATGATACTGACCCAAAATTAAGTACTATATATGCGATCAGCAAAGCCTTGGAATGCACTCCAAACGCCTTGCTGAGTGATGTGTCACAAACAAGTTTGGATACCTTGCTTGCAATTGCCTTAGAGAGAATGCAAAAGCTACCAGAGAAGGATAAAAACATCTTGTTAGCAATCATAGATAAATACTGCATAGCTAAAAGCATGCAAGATATGGTCGAACATAACACCATTTTTGGAATATCTATTTTTGATGGAAGAACAGAAGAAATGGATAAAAAATCTATCGAAGATGAGAATACATAAAGTCGGTGTTTATGCGGATGTCCGCAGTTAGTTGGGGTGTTACAGGAACCCGAACCTGAGAGAGCCAGTTTTGCGCGCTACGCTTGCCTCCCAAAACCTGCCTCTCTCTCATCATGATTGGGGGGTTGGATAGTTCCCTTATATACCAAGCAACAAGCAATAAAAAAGCCTAACTATTAAGTTAAGCTTTTTCTCTGACGCGCTACGCTTGTCTACTCATTTACACTCTACAAGCAAGCTTATAGCAGAGTAAATCGAGTCTAAATACTGATGTTGTTTTAAAAAACAAGAAAAAAACATTGACAAATCATAAAGTTGTTTACATCAACATCGAAACGTGTTATCATTAATTTCAGATGGCAAAAAACACACCAAGAATAAAAGTAATCTAGTGTGTTAATAGGAGGTGTTTATAGCTTAACAATACAGTATGAAATCAAGCTTGAAGATTTCACACGTGGAATAACAACCATTGCACTGGTGGTTATTCTTATTCTCAATTCACTAATTAAGGAAAAATGAATAAAATGAATAAATTAGATATCTTTATGTTCTTTGTAGAGCTTGCTATGTTTTTGTTCGAACAGATTCAGCCTCTGTTCGTTTAACCTATAAGGCCTGTTACAGCAGGTCTTATAACATATAGTTAGCAAAAGGTTATGTGTTCATTATACATAGAGCAGCCCTAGAGTCAATATTATAAATGATACTGGTCTGCTCTATTCATCTCGTATTATGCAAATTATATTACGGGCTTCAATCGTGAAACGATTCTCACGATGAGCATTAAAAAAGGCCAGCAAGCTGACCTTTCTAATTGAGCATATCCCTCGCCCACGTTTGCTCTCACTCAGGCTTTCAGCAAACCACTCAACATAATTTAGCCCCATAATACGCACTAAGACGTAAGTTCTTTCTGGGGGCTGCCTAGCTGCTCTTGGGCTTTAATCTGTGGGTAGATTCGCATAAAGCTGACCATTCCCTGTAACTCTTCAATCTGGTCATTCATATGATCATGCAAACTGTAAGCTATCTCTTTGGGACAATCTCCAGTACCAAGGAAGATTGAAATATTAGAGATTTCATTAAGCTTAGATTCTAAGTCTGATAGCGTGTATTCTTTAACGGTCATAATCAACTCCGATATAGTTGGTTGTGTAAAAGCCCGTAGCTGTCTCACCAGTTACGGGCTTTGTTATTAGTGCTTAATTGAGTCTGCTCTAAATGGATTTGAAGATGGTAAAGACATTCGCTCTTCAAAATCATTTGGCGCTAAAACTATGACTTGAGCTCCCAAGTCTAAAGCCGCAACGATAATCGCCTGATTCTGTAGTTCTAGTCGCTCAATAGCCTTTAAGGCGCGAGAAAATCTATTAAAACGCATGGCTTGGTCTGGCAATCGGCACCATAATTTTTTTATTAAAGAATTACTCTCTTTAAACTTGAGAAGAAAATCATCGTTCTCCGGATTATGAACAAGCCAACCATGAAAATTAGCGCTATCCGGTAAACCAGCCGCCTTCTTCAATTCTTCAGGTTTAATTACGCTCATAACTCAAACTCCAAAGGTGTGATGATTTTTCCGTACTTCTTTAGTTCCACAGTACCAAAATTATTAACGATATAGGAAGAACTATGAAAGGTATAAAATCCGGCTTCATAAGGTGGTTGACCTTCTTCCAGTTGAACCTTGGTGAGCGTTGGAAAGCGACCTTGTAAATGCGCATAAGCATCTTGTTCGTAGATAGTACGTGGTGGCTTGCCGTCTTTCCCTGGCATAGTTCTGGGTGTGACTCTTACGTCTTCTTTGAATACTTCGATTTTTAACATGGTGTTTTCCTATGCGTAAGCTTTGAAAGGTAAAATATTGGTTTCGGCTACAACTGGCATCTTGTACCAAGGCGGAATTTTAAGTGGCTGAACCTCGATAACCTCAGAACGTTTAAGTGTTGGACACATCCGGCTAACATCGAATTGTTGACCGATATCGATACCAATCGCTTTAAGTCTCGCTTTGTGCTCGTAAAATTGACGGTCTTTTAAAACACTTCTTAAATTTGTTCCGTGTTGCCACATAATGGCGTAACTTTGCGTTGCGTTGGCTGCTTGTCGGCTCTTAACTACGCCTAGTGATAAAAGTTGGTCTGCAAAGGATTGATGTTCGTCGTATGATATTTGTGTTGTTTTCATAGCATTCTCAATGTCTTGTAAGTGATTGTAAAAATCTTGTTCTGTTGTGATGCCGTAAAATTGTAAGTCGTGTCGTTTTAATAATGCCTGTCTCAAACTGTGCTCTTCTCGAACAACGCCGAGTGACTCGCAATAATCAATAAGCTTGTTCACGTAATCTAGTGCTTCTTGTGATACCCCTTCTTTTTTTCGTTGGTCTTTTAATAAATGTCTCTGTAAGTCAATCGCCTTTGCATAGAGTTTGTCCATTATCCAAGTCGACCCTTCCCCCCAGTTACAAGTGTTGCCATCAGGATAAAGCTTAGGTTTTCGTCCTCGACCAATTTGCATAGAAGAAAGACCTCGAATAAAAGAACGCTCTTTCCCCTTCCCTACGGCTAAGTTTCGAGTCCAATCTATCGATGTGATTTCAGCACCATTACCAATCAATGAAGACGATTTACCATCAGCAGATTGACGATGAGCAAAACGGGTATTTTTTGTAAACGGAGGCAAGTCATATGAGGCTAAAATATGGTTATAAATCGCCACACATTCATCAAGTGTCTGCAAACCAAATAGGTTATCCATACGCTGCCAGCGCGACGGATTTCCTTCAACTCGAACCCGAGTGCCATTACATCGAATAGTTAATTTTGTACTGTATGAGCCTTCTAAAATTTTCTGATTAACCGTCGGTGGAAGGTTTTCACCCGTTTCTAATTCAACCCTTTCGATAACATGACGGCCCACAAGAGGAAGGTTCCCCTCATGGTGATCTTGTTGCATGAATAGTTGGTCGATAAAGAACAAATGAAAACCCTGTCAATACTCTTACATGATGAATTTAATTAACCCTGCAGGATTAATTGTGTCGGTAGGGGTAATATATAGGGTTATAATTAATCCTACAAGATCAACTGGCGGGTAAATTTATGTCTATAGGTGACAATTTAAAGCGTTTGCGACGTGATAAAGGATGGACTCAAGGTGAGTTAGCAAAAAATTGCGGTATTCGATTGGGGCAGATTTCAAAAATCGAAAGAAATGATACTGACCCAAAATTAAGTACTATATATGCGATCAGCAAAGCCTTGGAATGCACTCCAAACGCCTTGCTGAGTGATGTGTCACAAACAAGTTTGGATACCTTGCTTGCAATTGCCTTAGAGAGAATGCAAAAGCTACCAGAGAAGGATAAAAACATCTTGTTAGCAATCATAGATAAATACTGCATAGCTAAAAGCATGCAAGATATGGTCGAACATAACACCATTTTTGGAATATCTATTTTTGATGGAAGAACAGAAGAAATGGATAAAAAATCTATCGAAGATGAGAATACATAAAGTCGGTGTTTATGCGGATGTCCGCAGTTAGTTGGGGTGTTACAGGAACCCCAACCCTTCGGGTGACCGATTGAGATTTTGAGAATGACCTTTTGAGGTCATTTTTTTTGAGTGTAATTCCAATATTTGGACAAGAGTCCACTATTAAAGATAGTGGACATTTGAAAAGGAAAGCCCCGACCCCGCGCTACGCTTGCCTCGGTGTTCGGTGGCTTTCTTCTCCTTTTCTCCTTCTCACCGTCCTTGCTCAGTCTTCGCCGTCCTTGTTCGTCGTCAAGCGTCGAGTAATCGATAGAAACGAAAATTGGGAGTGCTCTGTACCAAAAAGCTATTCTGGCAAAATGAAAGGAAGGTTTTGTGTTCTTCTTTGGAGGGAGTAACGCTTCGCTGCTTTTCGGGCAATAAAAAAAGCACTCTCCAGAAGTATGAAGAGTGCCCTTATCCCTGCGGGGCATCACTTTACCAATCGTTGCTATAAGCCACTAGGGTTAAAGTAATAAAGTTTTGTACATGGTGAGTCTGATTACCATCAAACCATTGGCATTCAGTAGTAGTACCATCGATTATTGCAGACACCGTCATTATTGGGCCGCCACTCGCAAGCTGAACTTGATTACCTACTTGAAACATAACATTCTCCTTTAATTAATCTCATTACTTTATATGGGGGGAAATAGATAAAAATCAAGGCGTTCTGGTTACAATGCGCATTGTGCAAATTATGTTACGGGTTAACCTCTAACAACGATTTTCCTAACGAGCATCAAAAAGGCCAGACAAGCTGACCTCCTCATTGAGCATGTTACTCACCCACGTTCTTATTCAGTTAAGCACAGCGAACCACTCAACATAATTTAGACCCATAATACGCACTAAGACGTAAGTTCTTTCTGGGGGCTGTCTTGCTGCTCTTGGGCTTTAATCTGCGGATAAACTTTCATGTAACCTAACATAGCTTGTAGAGTTTCTATCTCATCATGCATGTGGTCATAAAGATTAACTGACATTTCAGATGGACATGCTCCAGATTGCAAGAACATTGACAGATGGGCAATGTTATTTAATTTATCTTCTGCATCGCATAACGTGTATTCTTTAGCGGTCATAATCAACTCCGTTTCAGTTGGTTGTGTTCAAAGCCCGTAGCTGTGTCACCAGTTACGGGCTTTATTTTTAGTGTTTAGTAGAATCGGTTCTAAATGGATTTGAAGATGGTAAAGACATACGGCCTTTAAAATCATCTGGTGCTATAACAATAACCTGGTTCCCCAAATCAAAAGCCACAACAATGATTGCTCTGTTCTTCAATTCAAGAAATTCTATGGTGCATAAAGCCTCTGAATATAAATTAAAATTCATAGCTTGATCAGGTAAACCAGTCCAAATCTTGTTCAATAAGGCATCAGTCTCTTTGTATTGAAGAAGAAAATCATCTTGCTCTGGGTTGTGAATGAGCCAACCATGAAATTTGGCACTATCAGGTAAGCCTGCAACTTTCTTTAGTTCTTCAGGTTTAATTATGCTCAAAGTTAAGCCTCAATCGGAGTAATTAATTGACCAAAGCGCTTTAATTCTAGCGCTCCAAAATTGTTAATAGCATAGCTAGAGCTATGAAGTGTATATAACCCAGCTGCGTATGGTGTTTGATCCTTTTCCATTGAAATTTTAATGAGTGAAGGAAATTTCCCAACTAGATAAGCATAGGCATCTTGCTCATAAAAAGTACGTGATGGTTTATCATCTTTTGCTCTTGATGTGCGCTGTTCTACACGTTCATCTTCTTTGAAAATCTCAATTTTAATCATGTTTAGCCTTATGCTGTTCTTAGTTGAGTAACACTGGTATCTAACTCTAAAAGCTGTCTAGTCATAGGACCAAAATCAGGTTCGACATACCAATCAGGAACTTGTTTTGAAAAATCTATGCTGATGATTTCGCATAAAGGAACAACTTTATTCATGCCATTACCAGACAGGTTTTGAAGTTGAGCCTTAGTAAATCCAGCATCGAGTAACATATTCAGGTTGTTATAAAAACTCCTACGAGCACTAAAAGAACGCTGAACCTCTTTAAAGCCTTCATTGATTAAGCGGCGGTAAAATGAGAATGCCCTATCCGCTTTAGCGAAACTAACTTTTCCTGTTGGGGTGAACTTCTTATAAAATTCTCTGAGCTGTCCCTGTACTCTCTCATCATCATAAATATTCATAGCTTGACCTTTGAATGTGTTGTCTATCAGCTTTCCATATGTTTCTTTCCAGAGTTCTTCGATTAACTCTTTACCTGTTTCTTCTTTTAGCTGATGTTGATATTTAATTAAGTCGTGGATATTTGTAGGTATGTCTAATTGCTGTAATTTTCGTTTCTTAATTTCGGATTCAAAGCGAACTAAATACTTTGAATAGTGGAGTATTCTAGGGTCAGACATGGCATCAAATACGAATTGAGCGTGTTTATCGCCTTTCTGAGCTTTATCAGAATATTCATTGTACTGCTTAATAAACTCATGATATTTAGAATAAATCTTACCTCCCCAATAGGACGAATTGGTGTTGTGCTTACAAGTTGTTTCGTAATCGTATCGAGAAGTTCGAACCTGACCATGAGAGACATTTCTAAAGTGATTAATAGCTTGTTTGCATTGCTGTTCAGTTTCAACTTGAGCGGAAAAAGTACAGTCAAGTTGCAGTACCTGAGCAAGATCCCAATCAACCATCAAAGCAAGTTCAGGATTCGATAAAGTAAGAGAAGAATAAAACTCCGAGTAAGCCAGTAAAATGCAATTAGAGCCGAAAACGTTATGACCCTGAATAATTTTGGCAGGACTAGCTTTTAACTCGATATGAGGAGGAATATTTACTGAACCATTATGAAACTTGAGAGCAATACCCGTATAGCTCGATGGTACTTGCTGAAATGGGATAAATTCACTAAACACACTATTGATATTGCCAAACTCGTCTCTCTCAATTGCACCAGAACCAATAAATCCAGTATCAGCAGCAACTTTAGCCACATTCAACTCTTGATAATATGCAGACCTGCCCGAAGCTCGACATTCCAGATGAAAGCAATATTCAGATTTAAATGGAACCATTAAGCGGAGCAAATCGAGCATACAAGAAAACCTGTCAAGACAATTGTAGGTACATTTTTATATACCATACATAAAAGATTTATCCTGCTCAACCTGTAAGATTAAAAATATAGGTGTAGAATAAAATAAAACTTTACCAAAGGGGCTTTATCTTGATTGGAGAGACACTAAAAGTAGCTAGATCTAAAACAAATCTATCCCAAAATGACATGGCGGAAAAATTAAAAATAACAAAACAAACATACATGAAATGGGAAAACGACTTAACCGAGCCAAAAGCGAGTCAAGTCGTTCAATTGGCGTCAATTTTAGGGATATCAGTCGAAGAGGTGTGTCGAGGAAAGCTAAACACTAGATATGACCTTGAGCATTTCATACTTAGGTTAAATGATATGAGGCCGTCCCCTGAAATGCAGGTATTGAAGCTATGGGAAAAATTAAATGACCATGAGGCTTTCTTTGAAAGTTTAGAGCCTAAGACTGATGCGCAATATTACTCTCAAATGGCCGACGAAGAGTTCATAAACAAAAAGATGTACTGAGAATGTGCAAATATGGCACAAGGGTAGACTATTAAAGGAAGTCTACCCCAACTAACGTGATTTACATCACATGTGGATATTCGAAAAGGAAAGCCCCGACCCCGCGCTACGCTTGCCTCGGTGTTCGGTGGCTTTTTCTCCTTTTCTCCTTCTCACCGTCCTTGCTCAGTCTTCGCCGTCCTTGTTCGTCGTCAAACGTCGAGTAACCGATAGAAACGAAAATTGGGAGTGCTCTGTACCAAAAAGCTATTCTGGCAAAATGAAAGGAAGGTTTTATGATCTTCTTTTGAGGGAGTAACGCTTCGCTGCTTTTCGGGCATTTGGGGAAGTTATGCCCAAGAACTGTATCGAGTGCCCTTATCCCTGCGGGGCTAAATTACGAATCAAAAATAAGATTCGATGAATCAATTTTGGGTTTTGATTACTAATGCGCATTGTGCAAATTATGTTACGGGTTAACTTCTAACAACGATTTTCCTAACGGGCATCAAAAAGGCCAGACAAGCTGACCTCCTCATTGAGCATGTTACTCACCCACGTTCTTATTCAGTTAAGCACAGCGAACCACTCAACATAATTTAGACCCATAATACGCACCTAAGGAGATTGAAATCTGATGAGTTTCAGCACCTTAGCCCTTGCAGATTTTGCACACGGTGCCGGATTAAGCCCTTAATGTCGTTGGTTTTATGGATTTTAGCTGCACGTTTATGCATATTGAGTCCAATATTGTTGGCTATACTTTGTTTTCGTGTCTCTGATTTTTACGCTGACGTGTCGCCGTTTCCAGAGACTTTCTACTACAAACACACTTTGCGGATCTCGTGCATCATCACTTTGATGATATCCACGACGCCGCGGCCTTTTTCCACGTTCAACCGATCACGATCACGGTCCAGCGATGGCTCTCAGGTGAAGTCCCTGTGAACCTGATGGCCGAAAAATTGATGAACATCCACGCTCGCGGTTATTTGCCTTTAGACCATCGTTGGAATGGATTTAGGGTTCACCTTGACCGTGCCACCTTGATCACGCCTGAACGACGCGAGTTTAATCCGAAAGAATTGCTCAGTTTTGCGTATTGGCGCGACGAACATCGCCAGCTCGTCGAACGCCACGGTCGAATTGATTCCCCAAAGTTCTACCCACCTAAGGAGCATCCATTGCCATTTCGTGGCGGTCGTCGTATGCCCGCGAAGCCTTGGGTGCCGGCCAAATTCAAATAATACTAGGTACATCACCCAATCGTACTAAATGCTACTCGCTCTCCAGGATTTAGACTTACTACCTCACCTGTTTATTAATTCACAACTTTACTTTGAGTCAACAAAACTGAAAAAGCTTGTTTAAAAGTTCAAAACTCAACCAAGTTAGGCAACTTCACGTAAATTGTTCATGAACCTTTCGAAGACTAATTTAGCTTTCTTAGTGCTTTCAATGTGAATAGTAAGATATTCACTTTCATCAAATTCTAAATCTAATTCAGAGCGAATAGACAATAACAGATGCGGAGTTAAGTCGTTGACCCTAAAAAATTCTGACATACAGAGTTGGCTGAATACTGCGTGACTTTCGTTTTGAACGGCCCAATTTGCATCAATTTCAGATGATACCTTGTCTCTAGATACGGATTCGTTGTTAAACGAGCGATTGAGTCTGTCCCAAGCCCCTTGATCTGATATACCTTCAAGATTCATGTTCTTCATAATAGTCAAACAACGTTCAATTTCGTTATTATGTTTCTGACGAAAAGTTTCTAACAACTCGATATGAGCTTTTCGGCTAGATAAAGCTGCACGTTCTGTCAATAAAGTCATGTAAGCAGCTGCTACTTCACCCATAAAGTTAGTAAGATTTTTTACTGTAGCTTCTGAACCGACTAAGTTAATTTTTGATATCAGTGCTGAACTGCTAGAAAATATACTTGAAATAGTCTGATCCGAAACATTTAGGTCACTCATAGATGCCAATATGTTCTGACACCTACTTAAAGCTTCTACGCTCTCAAGATAAACTTCTTTCTTGAGAAGTTTCTCTCTTTCGATAGATGCTAATTTCAATTGGTGGTTATTTTTTAACTCCTCCAATACCCCAGCATAGCCAGACCTGACTAATTCCACTTCACGGGTTATCGCGCCGATATCTTCTTTAGTCGCTAAATTGGTAGCCTTAGAGGAAAGATAAGAAGGTAGGAATGATTTTAGTATCAAAAATACAAACCCAGCCCCAATAATTACTCCTAGACCTAGACTACTAAATATTTGAAATAATTCTTTAATTTCACTTATGCTCATTATTACCTCTATTGCCAATTAGATTTGAGGCTCGAACTGCCGTAAAACCTTAAACTTAAGCCAACTCATAATAAAAACTCCACGCGGCCGAATCACTCCGAAGCAGTTTATTCTGCTTATACGCATTTAGGACAACCAATAGGAACAAAGTCTTCGTCAATACTGTACACGTACGGTACTACATAATTTTTCCCTTCGATTAACAACGAGTCATAAGCAAGAGCTCTAATCCCCCCACTAGCTTCATACGTTAGGACATCTCAAGGTGTGACAAGAGAGTCTCATAGTGGTGAGCTAAGCGAAACTAACTCGCGGTTGGAATCACTCTAAGCGTTCGTCAGCTTTGTTTTACAACACTTTTACCCAACTTATCCAGGTATAGTTTTTGATCAGGGCTTAAACGTTCTACCTCAGTTAACGGAAGATGTTTTGAAGAAATGAATTTTGAAACCATGCCCATAGGAAAGACTTGGTAAGAATAGCTATCATGCGAGTCTAACGCCTGAAAAACAGCTAAATTTAACTTACCTTCAGCAAGCTCCAATAAATGAGCACAAGCCATTAAAACTCTTACTTTTGAGCTATCTGAAATCTTAGGACCAAGTATCACCCCTTTTATGTGGCGACTATTTACCTTCAAGCAACGATGTTCTGAAGGTAGCTCTTCGTAAGTAGGAAATAGTAGACGAACCTCTTGCTCATACTTCCAGTCAGTATACTTAACTAAACCAACTTTGTTCTCCTCCATACGGTCAATCATACTCAAGAAGTTTTCAGGTACATCGTAATGAGCTTCTCTTTCGCTGTAACGAAATTTATGTATGAGCCTTTCAAAAGCATTAACTTTACAAGGTTGTTTACAGTAATTAACGTCTTTTAACTTCAAACTTTCACTCGCATACTGGCCTACCTCATACCACCCTTCTTCTTTTTCTCTATGACCAGATAAATTGGACAATGTCGATTCAACATCAACAAAACCATCAGAGCTCTCATATATAACAACAAAACCAGTTTCAGCCGCTCCATAGTGCCCCCACATTGTAGGGTTTATCGCATTTTTGGAGAATGAACAAATGTGTTTGTTTTCCAGAAGTTCGCTCTCACTTAGCGCAAGCAAGTAACTTTCAGTACATTGTTTAAGTATCTTCTTTTTTTCGGAGCTAAATTCTTCGCCGAGTACAGCATCGAACCCATAATTAAAAAGCAAAGCTGTATCATATATAGTCAGGTTTCTTTTCTTTATTCGACTAAAACCAGCTTCAAAAATAGGTGCAGCTAACTTAATTAACTTGTACGTATTCTGATCAGAGCGAAATATAGGAGACTCATAGCAAACTTTACACAACACATAATCTACAAATCGCTCCCAAACCTCTTTTGGGGCATTAAATAAATATCGAGCTCGACACTCATGCCTATCATTCAACTCACTTGCAGAGGCGAAATAGACTTCGCCACGCTTTAACATCATTAAAGATAAAGGGCTAACATTCTGATATTTGTAAAAGTACATTTGTAAACATCCAACTTACGTACATTCGAAAAAGCTGACGCAGCATTAACCGCTATCAAACTGAACCACACCACCATAAGCACTAAAACCAACGATGGAATGAAAGATACCAAGCATTGGGAATCAACCTTAAATGCTTTGCTACTTAGCGTTACTCGAACCAGCTTGACGTATCAACTTCGATGCTACTGGGATCAACGGTGACATTATTGGGATCATCTACCGATACTTCTAAAGAGATGGTAAATGGATAATTATTTGCCATTTCAGTAAAGTCGTCACCTTTTCCATACTCTTGACTAACATAAACTGTCCCATCCACACTAATCTCAATGTGTTCGTCACTAACCGTGATTATATCTAGTGATTCTGGGTGAATTTCTTCAATGATTACATTATTTGCCAAAATCATTAAGTCATCGGGGAAGTTATCAATGACTGACTGGAAAATTTGTTCATGACAACGATTTTCAACCGCAGATACGACTATGTCATCCCATAATTCAAGTTTCTCCACAACTTCTTGAGAAAACTCAATAATAAACTTCATATCTGTATAAAACTGTTTAGGGTTGGGCTTTAGGTGCTTTTCTGTAATGTGCGTGTATTTATTGAAGAAGTTGAATTTCTTTAGATAAAACTTGATATTGGAATTTAGATCTTCCAAATCAACTTCTGTAAAAAAGCCATCAGACAAATAGCCTTGGGCACAAAATTTTAGTTGCTGTCTTCGAGTAACATCAAGCCTATCATGCTCTTTTTCGTACCAATTCGTTTCCTTAACTTGTTCGATAGGAGCACGTCTTGCAATAATTTGTAAAACGAGTTCGCGCATGGAAAAAGCAAAGTTATGGAATCGTAAGGGATTTCCGTGAGAACAGTAATTCCTCAGGCTCGCCACAAATAGCTCTTTTTCAAAAGGAGTAACTAATAAGCTTTCGAAAGCCTGTATAAAATCGTGTTGTAATAATTTTTTTAATTTCATTGATTTTTACCAAATTCGCCTACACTCACAGCTATTTTGCATTTGAATACAAGGTTTGTCTGTTTAATTTGATTTATGGTTGCGAATTATACCCATTAACCCCATTCATAACAGTGATTTAAGTCATTTATTATGAAACTTGACGCTAACGTTAAAGGCTCTTATAGAGCTGATAAAAAAAGAGCCACTTTGATAAAAAGTAGCTCTTAGTATTGATTTATCGGCGATTCTTGTAACGCTTTCGGGTCGTGTTAGCCTTGACCACTCGCCCATTTCTAAGTGTGTAGCCTTTCATTAACTGGCCATTTTGCTTGCGGCCTTTGCACTTATAACCTTTCTTAGCCATTGGGATCCTCCAGTTTTCGTATCCGTTGCTCTTGGTCTTGCTGCACTCGCTTTATCCAGTTGATGTCGGTTTTCAAAGCCGCAATCGTGCCAAGGCTTGAGACTCCACCGGTAATAAGTGCAATGATTAACGCATCGAGGTACGCCATCACTTCGTTTTCCATCGAGATGCGTAGTATTCAAGTAGGTATCGCACCATGGCACGCATGCCTAGCGTATCGACCACAACAGCACCTACGACAAACCAATAAGGGTTAGGGATGTTCTGTAGTGCATTGAAGCCTTGTTCAACATATGGCGCGTAATTGGGAATGAAAGACAAGATGAGTGGTACGAAGACGACTAACAGGATAAATTCATCCTTAAATCCCCTATCTCGAATGCTGATGTCATCAAGGCTACTGGCCTGCTCTTCGCCATTTTGCAATCGACGCACCCTCGCCTGATGCTTCTCATTTTCGAGTTCATCTTTACGCTTTAACGCCTCAGCTTTGTTTTGATTGAGCAGTTTCCCTACCCGCCACCTTGTTGTATTCGGCTAAAGGCATATTGATTGCTTAAACATAAAGCAATATGGCGAAAATCAAATCATGTTGCTTCGTATTGATGTTTATATCGATAATAAGTTCATAAAATCAGATGGTTACACAAAACCATTATTAGTTTAAAAGCTCTACATTTGGTAAGGTATTCAAGGAATCAATAACTTATTATATAAAAGGCTTAATATGAAAATCGGTATGGTTGCCCTATCACTATTCACCGCTTTTGGCATGAGTTCATACGCGCTTGCTAATGAAAATGACACAGCAGCTAAAGAGCTAGGTCATTTTTATGCAGGTGTAGATATCGGGTTTTATAATGAAACCGAATTAGAATACCGCGGTAGCAAAATTGAAGATTCTTCTGATCTAGCTGACTTGAGTTATAACTTCGTTGGCGGTTATGAATTCAATACACACGATGTAGTAAAGCTGGGATTAGAAGCGGAGTACCGAAAAATTGGCAAAGTTAACTTTGCTCAAATGATGGATATGGAAGGCCAAGCCTTCTTCGTGAATGTTAAACCCAAATTCATCGTTAAAGGCGACGTCTTGGATTTGTATGTCTCCCTGTTAGCAGGCGTTGGATCTATTGATACGGAAATCAAAGCCTTTGGGCTCTCAGCTTCTGAATCTGAGGCCGCTTACCAAATCGGTGGAGAATTTGGCGCAATAATTACCGATAACATCGACGTTCATATCGGTTACCGCTCTGCACATATTGAAATAGAGTCCATCGATGTTTCATCCAAAACAGCATACATTGGTGCACGATACCATTTCTAAAGTTCCTTCAATGGCTAGACCAATTTATTGCGGTCAACTAGCCTAACATTGCAAATAGTCCGATCTCTTTGAGGTCGGATTTGCCACTATTGGTTCACTTAACTTCCTTTACATTGCCTCCAAATATAGACCTATTCTTCCACCAATATAAAGTTACGTTGCAACTTATTAAAAAAACCAGCGCTATTGCAAGATAAATCACTCAAACAGGCTGCTATTTCGTGTTTAAATTTTGATCTATCAATCAGTTATATGATTAAACTTGGTGACTAAGCAAGCAAACACTATGCATTCACGCTTACATTATGAATTATAGTGTTAACATCAGATAAATTTGTAAACCAGGTGTTTAGTATGTTGCCTAAACTTTATAAGTTCAGATCTCTTCACGATAGAAACATACAATCGATATCCGAGTGTTCGTTGTGGTTTGATTCCGCTAAGACCTTTAATAACCCTTTTGAATCTCATCACCTGTTCAACCAAGAACTTCAGAACGACTTCAAGGTTATGTGCTTCTCTCAATCGAATGACCATCCCATACTTTGGTCTCAGTATGGTGATAACTTTAAAGGTATGTGTATTGAGTATGATCTTAACTGTTATCACGGTGAGGCAGATCTCAATTGCTTTGAAGTTCAGTATGCTGACAACCCAAGCATGCTTAGTTCTCCTTCGCTAGTTGACTTAAAAGCATCGAAATTAGCCGCGAGCGTACTTGGAATCAAACATTCAAACTGGCGTTACGAAAAAGAATATCGCTGGGTACTGCCCAATGAAGAGATTATTGGCAACAAGCTGTATCTGAATAAAGAGTGTATAAGCTCTGTGATTCTCTCAGAACATGCTCCAGCCGATAGAAAACTAAAGGTACTAATGACTTGCCAACACCTCGGCATTCCCGTTAAACACGCTGTCGCTAAACAAGATTCATGTACATTTGGCACCTTCGGTTAAATAGATATCAGTAAAATAGAACGCCCTACGAGACATATTGTTTATATCAAGTGACAGTGCAACAAACTGGCATCTAACTCAGTTCACCATAATTCACTCGTTTTCATTGGCATTTTAAGCAATCATATTAATATCATTTAGTTATAGTGCATTATAATGGTCAGTTTGTGATATGAAGTCGGATGTACTTTTCTGGAAAACTGTATTTGAACTTTTTCTTGTTTGGTAAGTGCTGTTTCGCCTGTCTACAAGCTTTACTATCGCCGGACGTTCTCACTCTCTTGATTTTTGTGTAACCTTTGGAGTGCTTCATTTCAATCATCAGGTCACAATAACCATCGATTTCAACATTGCTCTTTTTTAGTCCTTTCATGACCGTGGCTTTGATTTTTTTGGCTACCGGATTAACCAATGCATCGTCGGGAAATACGACTGGGGATGAAAAAAACAACAAAAGGATTAGATATCTCATACTGTTCTCCTTTATTGGAACTGAGAACAGTATGACGATGGTTAAGGCAAGCGAAGAACTAACTTAGTATGGAGATTGACAAGATAAGACGTAATTCTCGACAATTACGCCTTCTTTGAACCTTTAGATTTGAAGCCGTTATGTGGGAATACATTACGAATACGTTGTTGCACGTTCTTAGGTACATCCTTTGTGAACTTGAGATTATAACCAGAACGCTTTGCGTACACTTTTAATTCACCTTTAAAAGTGTTGTTGTGGCCAATCTCTTGAAGGTTGTGCTTAAAGCTGGGTGGAAGATGACCTTTAACTTGTTCGATCGCCCCATCGTTAAATTTGATTTTCAATACCGGCCTATCAACCGCGACTAACCAAAAAACCAACGCTGCACCGATTAAGATTACATACATCATAATGTCACCACTACTGTTGATGATTATTTATCGTCAGAAAGGAGCTTGCTTAAATCTTCTTTAAGATTGGTTACTGTCTTGCTGGCCTGTTCACTACGAGATGCTTCGCTTACCAAATACTCGATGGCATCTGATAGCGTACAACCTAGCTCGTTCGCACGCTGGGATAGCTTTTCCCATACACGATAATCAAGGTCGATTGATTTTTTCTTAGTGTGAACTTGTTCAGCATTAAAGTGACGCTTTCGCTTAGCTCGAATCGCTTGCTTGAGCTTGTTATCGAGCTCAGGAGACATGTTGTCAGATATCCACTCAAGAACACCTGTTGGTTGGTGTTCAAGCTTCAATAAGGCTTGTACAGCAACGTCAGCTTCACTTGAATCAATATGGCAGGTGATCGACTCGCCTTCTTTCCATTTTTTGACCAGATAGTTCCATTTCCAACCACATTCCAAGTTTTCAAGTTGCTGATATTTCATGTCTAATCTCGAGAGTTAATCCTAGTGACAGCGTAACCCAAAATAGGCTATTTAACAATTGTTGTCTTGAAAGAATAGACCAAGATCATACTTATATTAGCTTAGTGATTAGTAACTACAACATAGAGCTACAAGCGAGATCGGTTTTTCTATATACTCCCTACCTCATTATCATAATCAGAAACTTAAATGACTCTAGTAGATTGGCGACATGTTACGCCTCAGTACGACGAATATAGCGCTCAATTAGAGCAATTCCCTGACATCTCGCCTTTCCCATTTTCAGACATTCAACATAGATTCAACGATGCGCTAACCCGCTTTGTCCGCTTGTCCAATCTTTCGCGTGTTTTACTTGTCAACGCTCCGGACAATTCGATCTATCGTCAAATGATTGTTGAATCTTTAGTAACTGCTCTAGATGATCACACGTTACCAGTAATAAAAACTGAGTCTTTAAATGCTGTCTCTCTGTTTGACCAAGTTCAATCAAAAGACGGCCAAGTCGTTGCGACAAAGCCTGGCTTACTGGCTAGAGCGAACAATGGTTATCTGATTGTTTCAGCCAACTTGATTCTAGCAAACCCGGGAAGCTGGTTACTGCTTAAATCTGCACTTCTTGGTGAGGCCGTAGAGCCCATCAGTAGCAACCCTGAACACTTAAACCAATCTCCATCTTTACCGCTTACCTACAATATTAAGTTGATTGTGGTTGGAGACCGAGCTCAACTCGGCGATCTTGATTACCTAGACAGTGATATTCAAACCGGTTTCTGCCTATTCAGTGAAATTGAACAAGACATAAAGCTAACAGAAGAGACGTTGACTCAATATCTTGGTTACCTTAAATGGCTCCAACAACGTTATGAACTGCCAAACATCACGCAACAGGCGGTGACAGGCATTCTTACTGCTGGAGCAAGAGAAACTGAAGACCAAAGCTATATACCGTTGTGCCCGATTTGGCACAATGCGTTATTGAACGAAGCTTTGATTGAAGCCGACCATGGTGAGATTGATGGTCACCATATTCAGCAAGCACAACAACACAAATACAACCGCGAATCGTACTTACCTGAACGTGCTCTTGATGATATTCGAGATGGCCAAGTTATTATCGAAACCGAGGGTGAACAAGTTGGACAAGTTAATGGTCTGACGGTTATCGATGTACCAGGACACCCAGTATCGTATGGTGAACCAGCCCGAATTTCATGTGTTATCCACTTTGGTGATGGTGATATTGCCGACGTTGAACGCAAAGCGGAACTCGGTGGTAACCTTCACGCCAAAGGTATGATGATCATGCAAGCATTTGTAAGCAGCGCGTTGAACCTTGAAGATCCGTTGCCCTATGCGGCTTCTGTTGTGTTTGAGCAATCATACTGCGAAGTTGATGGCGATAGTGCTTCTCTTGCTGAGCTTTGCTCTCTGGTCAGTGCTTTGTCGGAATACCCTATCAATCAACAAATAGCGGTAACCGGTGCTGTCGACCAATTCGGTCGTGTACAAGCAGTTGGTGGGCTAAACGAGAAAATCGAAGGCTTCTATCATGTGTGTAAACACAACGGGTTAACTGGCGAACAAGGTGTGATCCTTCCAAGATCTAACTTAAGACATCTTGCTCTGAAGCCAGACCTAATTGAAAGCATCAAAAACAAAGAATTCCATATTTGGTCTGTCTCTAATGTAGATGAAGCTATTCCTCTTATTATGAACAAACCATTTAGAGACGATGAACAAGAAAGCGTTCTGAGCAAAATTGCGGAACGTATTGAAAACTTTGAAAGACATGAGCACCCTATTGGAATTGTTGGACGTATTAAAAACTGGTTTGTCTAGTACTGATCGGACTTGTTTAGCGTACACCTGTTCACTAATATGCACCTATCAAAAATTGGAGTAATTGATAATGCAAAACAAACGTGATTCTTACACTCGCGAAGATCTTCTAGCATCAAGCCAAGGCGAACTATGGCCTGAAGGTCCTCAACTACCAGCACCGAACATGTTGATGATGGATCGCATCACTAAAATGTCTGAGACTGAAGGTGATTTCGGTAAAGGTTTGATTCTTGCTGAACTGGATATTACTCCTGACCTATGGTTCTTCGACTGTCACTTCCCTGGTGACCCAGTAATGCCTGGTTGTCTAGGACTTGATGCAATGTGGCAGCTTGTTGGCTTCTACCTTGGTTGGGTTGGCGGCAAAGGTAAAGGCCGTGCTTTAGGTGTAGGCGAAGTGAAATTCACTGGTCAAATCCTACCTACTGCGAAAAAAGTGACTTACGAAATCCACATGAAGCGTGTTGTTAACCGTCGCCTAGTTATGGGCCTTGCAGATGGTCGCGTACTTGTTGATGGCAAAGAGATTTATGTTGCTAAAGATTTGAAAGTTGGCCTTTTCCAAGATACGTCAGCATTCTAATCCAACTGTTTAATTAGAATAACGCAGTTAGATTTTAATAAAGCAGCCATTGGCTGCTTTATTTTCACTCCAATAGATTTAGTTATAGTGCGCCAGGGTGTACTGGTTAAACAAACTTTCTTATCCCGAAACTGTACTGTATTAGTCCACCAGCAACTGTGTACTCCACTATAAGTATCAGCTTAAAGTGTTAGCTCTCTGCGGTATTACATTTATTTTATCTAACTTATGTGCCCACTCAGAAACTAACAAGGCTCCAACTGCTGTACCCAGCAATGGAGCCTTGATCTTTGAATATGTTCCGCCCTATCTATTTATAGAGACCTGATTGCTTATCACCTTTGGCGTCACGCCAACCACCTAACCAATAAGACCGAGAATCCATTTGGCTATATGGGCAAGCTTCTTGTGACCTACCGTTTATACCAGCTTTGTAGCCTTGAGATTGTGCTCGCTCTAGTCGATCACGCTTTTGTCTCTTCATAGTGCAGTCCTCATACGGGTGTTCTATTTACTAACATACAATGATTACAACTTTGCGGAGTTTTTGTGACTCCAACTTTAAGAATCGACCAGTTTTTCACTTTTCTCAAGGCGAAAAAAAAGCCCGAATTCAGAATTGTGAACTCGGGCTCAAGAGATGAAATTATTTAAATTTTCTACGGAACCCTAATAAGCCGAGTACAGTCAAAGCGAACCAACCTAAGCTACCGCCTTTACGATCGACCTTTGCTGTATCAGTACTACGAGCTTGGATATCACTCTTACCTTTACCTTCGATAGGAATCAATTTAACCGCAACAACCTCTTCTACTGCATTAGACGCAGCACCAGCACAGTATGAGTTGTGAGACGTTGTATCGTAGGCTCGTTCATCGTTACCTCTACCGTCTCCATTTGTATCGATCATACATTTTATAGCTGTTGCAGAGATAACACCCGCATCGTTGATACCTGAAGCATCAATGATTCGGAACTTGTTGTTCTCTCCAGAAACGTTGCCATCGTTAGTTAGATCATCTAGAAACCAAGCTTTGTTCTGAAACAGATCAATTCTTGACGGGTCAGTACCCGTTGCTTGATATGGATAAATAAAGCCACGGTGTCTACGCTCACTGCCATCAACTTCACGCGTTGTTTCTGCGTCAACTTGACCAACAATTTCATTGAAGTTGTTAACGGCTCTAGCTTCACCACTCGAACCAGCAAAGAAGATACCACCCGTTAGGTATGTCGCTGTTGGAGTCGCAACTGAAGCATCAGTAACAACGAACATCTTACTGCCTGCGCTACCATTTTCAGGCACTCGACCATTACGCTTAGAGTTACCAATAACAAACAAGTTTTTGTTGATATCGGTCGCTACAGAGTTACTGTATTTGTAATCATTAGACGAGTTAGAGTTGACCTTAGCCCCCTCAATTGATTTGGTCGTCCAAGTATTCGCGCTGTCAGCTAAGTCCAGAGATTTACTGATGAATACAGATGCATTCATATCTTGCAGATCACCACTACCATCAACAGTATTGTAGCCTACGCCATAAAACTTAGTATCCGATTCGGCAATTGAACGCATGCTACCTTGAGCATAGTAATCGCCTTGTCTAGCAGTTCCACCACGAGTCCAATCGATTTGCTTGGTATTCGTACCATCCCAAATAGCAGCTTTTGAACTAAATACAGGATCCGGCGTTGACGTCTCCGTAATGGTTTCACTAGTAGAAACACTACCTACATTGTAAACAGTACCATTGCTCGCCGTGATAGCTTTCCATGCTCGAGTCTCAGAAGATCCTGCAGGCTTGGCTGTCGTTGTAAATATTGCATTGTTTCGGATGGTTCCCTCAGACTTAACACCGAGTGGGTTGGCATCTTTATCTAGAGAGTTGATCACTGTATTGCGAGTATCGAGTATTGCCCCGCCTTCTATAAATGCCTTTGCATTTACATAACTCAGGTTGTTTCTTTCCTTAAACCAAGTATCTTCCCAGCGAGTTTTCGCCCAGCTTTCACATGTGGAATATCTTAGTTCACGGTTACAATAGTTTTTGAAGTCATCGAACTCTTGTAAATATTGGAAGACAGCATCCATAGCAAAAGGAACTTCTTCACGGTAACTAATGGCTTCAAGCGAATTACGAGTTTCACCTGCTAGCTTAAAGCTATCACATGCGACACCACCGATAATAGCGTTGGTAAAACAACTTTCAGTTCCGGTAACCGCCGCTGGTTGAATCGCGACACCAAACGTTTCAGAAGCTCCGACAATTGAGCTAGGAGTCGCGACTTCAACTACCTTGTACAGTGCAGCATTCGCGTTAGTTGCAGCCAAAACTAAGGCTGCAACTGTTGTTAATTTAAATTTATTACAAGTCATGATTACTTCTTAACTTTCCTGTTGTAGTGCCTCGAGCTCTTCCCAGCGCTCAAAAGCAACTTCAAGCTCCTGCTCTGCTGCAGATAGCTTATCTAATACTGGTTGTGTCTGCTCTACAGATTTTGAAAAGAAGCTAGGATCGTTGACTTCTTCCTGAAGAGTTTCAATTTGAGTTTCCAATTCTTCCAAACGCAAAGGTAGCGCTTCTAGTTCTCGTTGTAGCTTATACGATAACTTCTTAGCTTTAGCCTTAACTGGCGCAGTTTTGGGAGTTTCCTCAACTACTTTCTCTGGCTTTGATGGCTTTTCAACCTGTCGGTACTCTATAGCCTGCTTTCTTTGTTGCTGAGCATCGTGGTAACCACCAACAAATTCTTCAACAACGCCGTTGCCTTCAAATATCCAACTTGTCATAACCGTGTTATCAACAAACTGTCGATCGTGGCTCACTAAAAGAAGCGTACCCTGATAGTTGGCAAGCAAATCTTCTAAAAGTTCCAAAGTTTCGATATCTAGATCGTTGGTTGGCTCATCGAGAATCAATAAGTTATTCGACTTAAGGAAAATACGAGCTAATAACAGACGGTTTTTCTCACCACCAGACAGTGCCTTCACAGGAGTGCGAGCACGTTTAGGAGAGAACAAGAAATCTTGTAGGTAGCTCAGTGCATGGCGCTCACGGCCGCCTACTGTCACTTCTTGCTTACCATCCGCCAGATTGTCAATTACTGACTTCTCAGGGTCTAGAATTTCGCGATATTGGTCGAAGTAAGCCACTTCAAGTTTAGTACCACAATGCAGACGGCCAGAATCAGGCTTCAGCTGATCAAGAAGCAGTTTAAGTACGGTACTCTTACCACAGCCATTAGGGCCGATCAGAGCAATACGATCACCACGCATAATGTTGAAGCTGAAATCTTTAACAATCTCTTTGCCTTCAAAGCCAAAGTTAAGATTCTCTGCTTCGAATACAATCTTGCCTGAACGTTGGCCATCATCGATCTGAATAACCGCTTTACCCTGCACTTCACGACGATTGATGCGCTCTTCACGCAACTTCTTAAGTGCACGTACACGGCCTTCGTTACGCGTTCGACGAGCTTTAATGCCCTGACGAATCCACACTTCTTCTTGAGCAAGCTTTTTATCGAATTCAGCGTTCTGCATCTCTTCGACACGTAACGCTTCTTCTTTCTCTAGCAAGTAGTTTTCGTAATCGCCAGGGAACGAGCTCAGCTTGCCGCGATCAAGATCGACAATGCGAGTTGCCATTGATTTGATGAAAGCACGGTCATGCGAGATAAAGATGATTGAACCACGGAAGTCTTTCAGGAAGCCTTCTAACCATTCAATTGTCGCAACATCTAGGTGGTTAGTCGGTTCGTCGAGTAGAAGCACGTCTGGGTCACATACAAGCGCACGAGCAAGCGCCGCTTTACGTTGCCAACCACCAGACAAATCGGTCAGTTTTGTTTCAGCAGTGAGTTTAAGCGCCGCCATTACGTTACTTACGCGATCTTCGAAACGCCATGCGTTGGCATGATCCAACTGCTCTTGTACACGAGTAAGACGATTTAAGTTCTTTTCGCTAGGGTCAGTACCAATGAGATCCAAAAGATCATGATAGATCTTCAGCTGTTCGCCGATTTCCGCTAGGCCACCAGCAACGTAATCATAAACGGTGCCTTCTTCATTACGCGGTGGATCTTGCTCAAGGCGAGACACAACCACATCTTGTGTGATTTGCATCTTGCCGTCGTCCATGATGATGTTCCCTGACAGGATTTTCATCAACGTAGACTTACCCGCGCCATTGCGCCCTACTAAACACACACGTTCGTTTTCTTGCAGTGCAAAGTCCGCACGATCTAATAACGGGTGATCGCCAAACGCTAATTGCCCGTTATGAATTGTAAGTAATGCCATTCTTTTTTAACCAATCATTAAGTTCTAACAAGCCAAATGGCCAGTTAAGCTCTGAGCTTTGAGAAAAGTCAGAGCTTTCAAATTTGAGCACCGGAATAGTGACCCCGTAACGGGAAAAGAGCTCATCATCAAATGCAATGTCGACAACGTTGACGTGATGGCTAATGTTTAACTGTTCCGTGAGTTTGAATGCCATCTCACATAGATGGCACCCTTCTGTACTGTAGAGAGTCAGCACGCTATATCCTTATACAATCTCTTAATTACTTATGCGTAATCAACCAGCAGTTATGAATGTGCTTGTTGCGAGAGAAGTCCAATGGAAGCGTTTTAGCTGAGATGTTCTGAGCTTTGAGACCTAACTCTTCTAGGCCTTCTACATCCATTTTGAAGTGACGCTTGTTGTTAGAGAACACAATCGTGCCTTCTTCACGAAGAAGACGCTTAAGGTTTTCCATCAATTGAATGTGATCACGCTGAACATCAAAAGATTGATCCATACGCTTAGAGTTTGAGAACGTTGGGGGATCAATAAAGATCAAATCGTAAGAACCCTGCTCTTTAACCAACCACTGTAAGCAGTCAGCTTGAACAAACTGATGTTGACGACCAACACGGCCATTAAGCTCCATGTTCTGTTTTGCCCACTCAAGGTAGGTATTAGACATATCAACGGTTGTTGTAGAGCGTGCGCCACCCACAGCAGCATGAACAGAGGCACTGCCTGTGTAAGCAAATAAGTTAAGGAAATCTTTACCTGCAGCCATTTCGCCGATACGACGACGAGTGATCTTATGATCTAAGAACAAGCCCGTATCTAAGTAGTCATGAAGATTAACAATCAGCTTAACGCCGTATTCGTTCACTTCTAGGTTAGAGGAGTCTTGAGCCATTTTTTGATATTGAGATCGGCCTTTCTGCTTCTGACGAACCTTAAGAACCACGTTGTTTGCTTCAACGCCAGTGACTTGAATAGAAGCACGGATGATATCGGTTAAGCGACGTTTTGCTTTCTCTTCCGGTACATCTTTAGGTGCTGCGTATTCTTGAATCACTAGGTGACCTGGGTATACGTCAATCGCTACATTGTATTCTGGTAAGTCCGCATCGTAGATACGGTAACAATCTAATTGCTCTTTCTTAGCCCACTTGCCAATTTTACCGATGTTCTTTTTAAGACGGTTTGCGAAGTCTGGGGCAATAAGTTGCTCTTGTTCACCCATTGGACGCTCTGACATCGGACGATCTGAAATTGAGTAGTTCTTTTGGTGACACGGTAACGCACCATTGTTCAATTTGAACTGTTTGTCTGCACGCATACGTAAGCAGCTAAGCAGTTCGTCAGAACTAGAGAAGATAGACGCGTTACAACCGCCAAATTCCGCTTTAAGTTGTGCACCGAATGCCGTGTAAAGTGCAATCAAACCCGGCTCTGTGCCAAGACGCTCACCATACGGTGGGTTAGAAACAATCACACCATCAGCAAACTCTGTAGGACGCTTAAGCTTTGCAGCATCGCCTACTTCGAATTCAATCAGCTCTTCAACACCAGCACGACGAGCATTGTCACGCGCTGTTTTGATCATGCGCTCGTCATTGTCGTAGCCATAGAACTTACACTCTACTTTCTTAACGCCACGACGACCTTGAACGTTCGCTTCAGCTTTCACTTCAGCCCACAGTTCTGGTTCAAAATCTTCTAGTGATTCAAAACACCACTTCTGGCGTTTAACACCTGGAGCCATGTTCGCAGCCATCATTGCCGCTTCAATCACTAACGTACCTGAACCACACATTGGGTCTAGGAAAGGCTTAGTTGCGTCCCAGCCACTACGAAGAAGAATCGCTGCAGCAAGGGTTTCACGCAATGGTGCGCGGCCTGATTCTGGACGATAACCACGTTGGTGAAGACCGCTACCTACCATATCAACACCAAGAATCGCTTTATCACGATGTAGACGAACGTGAATACGAATATCTGGATTTTCTTTGCTTATAGACGGACGAGGCAAAGACTTTTTCTCAAAGCTATCAACAACGGCATCTTTTACTTTCATCGCACCGTATTGGCTATTACGGATTTCGTTGTTTGTACCGTTAAAGTCAACAACAAAACGCTTAGAGCTATGGAATTGATTTACCCAGTTAACCGCGGTGGTTGATAGGTACAAATCCATGTCGTCCATACAAGTGAATTCAGAAAGGACACGTACAAATCTAGAAGCCAAACGACTCCATAAACAACAACGATAAATTTGCTCATTGGTCGCTTTGAATTTAACACCTGCTTGAACAGGTTTTGCATTTGTAATCCCTAGTTGGGTTAGTTCTTCAACTAATAAATTCTCAAGGCCGTTTGAGGTAACCGCTAGATATTGATTCATAGTGTTCTTTTATTGATAAAAATTAGCTCGATTATACCTGAATTTGTTATTAGAGCATCACACTAAACTTGTCTTTTCATTGAATCTTTCGACTAACTGGCTAGCAAACACACAGTCATGAAGCGATCGCTTACCCACATCCCCTTAGAACATAAGACTTATCGAATCAGCACAATTTATGACCAAACATCGACCAATGCGGTGGTGTGAATTTATATTCACCTTGAAATTGGTATATACCAGACCTAATTTGAGACTGAAAGTTAGCTACAAAAGCACAAAAACAGGGAATAAAGGGAGGTAATTTACACTTCTGGCGATGAAAATAGGCAGAAATTAAGATGAAAAAACAGTCACAAGTTCACTAATTAAATAGTTAAGCGGTGATGTATTTATCTGGATGAGGTTTTTTAGGCACAAAAAAATCGGCTATTGAGCCGATTCTAAGGAAGGTTTGATAGGTTTATGCGTTGCAATGTGTGTTAGAAATGATGAACTAAACTGGGGAATTAACCGACCATTGCAATATGTGTATGGTGAAAATGAAGAATAGAGTTCGCGTCTACCATCCTATCGTGCATCACCTTAATCGAGTCTCCAAAGCTTAACCCTTTTGAAGGTGTGAGCAGAAACTCTTCTAAGTCGACAAATGCACATAGGCTCGCACACTCTCCCACTTCCAATACAATGAAGTAACCTAGGCTATGCTCGTTATTCATTTGTACGATATCCCCTTCTTGAGGAGATTCGTGGCCAGCGCCTTGTGAATCGAAGAACCAGCTTTTAGGCTGTACAGGCTTGTGGAAGCGCTTTGCTGCCACACAATATAGTGCGAGTTCAGCTTGACGAGGCTCAGACAGTTCTAAGCCAGAAATTTGTTCTTTGAAGGTTTGGTATGAAGATGCGTCATCAACGGTGAATTCATTATCTCTAAACGCGCAGTCCACCAGCTTATTGCGGACCAGATTCGTTTTGAAAATCATATCCTCTCCGAGGTTTAGCATTAATGAACATTGCTGCTCATCGTAATACCAACTCCATGTATCGCTAGGTTTAAGCATCATTTCGTCTCACACTGTTGAACCATTCCATTAGGTAAAACGCAAAATTACCTTCAATTACAGTAATTTTACTGAGCAATAGGCAAAAAAAAAGAGGAAATGAATTCCTCTTTCTTATCGCTTCTGTCTACAACTCAGTGAGTTACAGTGTCTCTTTTAGTAAGACGATGCCAAATTATAGCTTTCCTAAAATAACCAAATCTTTTTGATAACTCTGTTTATAAAAGCTCTGGGTTTATAAAAGATCTGGTTTTCGGGACTATAAATTTTTAACGATGTCGCCTACAAGACCTGGGCCTTTGTAGATGAAACCAGAGTAAACTTGTACAAGCTTCGCGCCTGCCATCATTTTCTCTTTCGCAGCAACGTAAGAGTCAACGCCACCTACCCCGATGATCGGTAATTGGTCACCCAACTCTTCGTGAAGTTTACGAACCACTTCCGTACTGCGAGATTGAACTGGACGTCCACTTAGGCCACCAGCTTCATCGCAATGTTTCATGCCTTCAACGATTGAACGATCCAATGTTGTATTTGTTGCGATCACACCATCGATCTTATTTTTGATCAATGATTCACAAATTTGGCTAATTTCGTCATCACTTAGATCCGGAGCAATCTTAAGAGCAAGAGGAACATATTTACCATGCTTCTCTTCTAGTTCAGATTGTTTCGTTTTAAGTTCAGACAATAGATCGTCTAGAGCTTCGCCGTATTGTAGAGAACGAAGTCCTGGAGTATTTGGTGAAGAGATGTTCACAGCAATGTAACCAGCGTATTGATATACCTTCTCCATACAGATCAAGTAATCTTCAGCGCCCTTTTCAATTGGTGTGTCTTTGTTCTTACCGATGTTGATACCTAAGATGCCGTCGTAGTTCGACTTCTTGACGTTCTCAATAAGATTGTCGACGCCTAGGTTATTGAACCCCATGCGGTTGATGATACCTTCAGCTTCAACAAGACGGAACAGACGTGGTTTGTCATTACCGGCTTGTGGACGAGGAGTTACCGTTCCTACTTCAACGAAACCAAAACCCATTGCGCCAAATGCATCAATACATTCGCCGTTTTTATCTAGGCCAGCCGCTAGGCCAACTGGGTTTTTAAAAGTAAGACCCATGCATTCTACAGGTCGATTAGGTAATTGTTGGCGATACAAAAGATCAATAGGAGTGCCTGTGAAGCGTTTGAAATTTTGAATTGCAAGATCATGTGCCTTTTCGGCATCAAGTTGGAAAAAGCCAGTTCTGGCTAGACGGTAGAGCATTGTGCCTCCGATAGAAAAAAGCCCCGTGTAAACGGGGCGATATTATTTACTTATTTACTCAACTATTCAATCTATTACTGTCTGTAAGGGTAAGATAATCGAGTTTGTTAGCGAATGAGGTTCTTTATTAAGCAAACGTTATCGTTTCTGTAGTCAGTTTACTCATTTCTAGTCTCTACCATATTACAGCCACCCACTCTTTTAACAACAAGCAAGGTGTTCACGAAGTGGGTCCGTCAAAAATCGTCAGATCGATTGATGCCACTTTATAGAAACGAAAAAGGCAGACCTTATGGCCTGCCCTTGTGTCTTTCGTTTTATCTAATCACTAATCTGTCGACATGCAGTTTAGATTCAATAACATCAATTCACGCAGTGCTACTGAGAACTTGGCAAACTCATGAACCGAACCCACTTTGAATTCATTGAGGATACTTTCCCAACGATGTAGAGAAACAGAGTTACTTTCCATCCAATCATCAAGCGCTTTAATCACATCGATGTCTGAAGCACAACCGCAGTTAAGCACTTGGCCAGTTAGCTGACGTTGCTGCCAATCCAGATCTTCTCTGAATGCTGCACGTGCCAGCGCTTGCCAGTTGTTATCTACAGCTTGACCATTGATTTGCTTCAAGAACCAGTGCAGAGACAAACGGTCGCCAAGGTTGAAGTAAAGCTTAGACGCTTGTTGTACTGTTTTACCCGTCTCACGAGCTACTGTGGATATATCCAGTGCTGAGTACAAGCTAGACAAACGCGCAACTGAATTAGCCAACTCAGCGTTTACGCCTTGGTCAATCCATAACTGTGCCATTGCGTTATGCTCTTCTACTTCAGAAGCCACTAGGTTTTCATCCAGTTTCTCTGTGATAGTAAGAACATCACCTTGGTAAAGTTCAATCAGTGCTTTCACTGACTGTTTACCGGTACGGTTTCTTAGCAACCAACGAGCCAAACGACGAAGTGTACGGCGAACATGGTAGATCAATTCGTATTGAGCTTCAGAACTTGAAACATTGTCCAGTTCACGGATGCTCTTCAGAACTTTACCAAGACCGTAGATTTCACGTGATGCCGCGTAAGCATTGGCAATATCAACGATATTTGCGCCCGTCTCTTCTTGCAGACGAGTAACGAAGTTACAACCCATCTCGTTAACCATTTGGTTAGCCAGTGCCGTCGCAATGATTTCAGAACGTAGTGGATGATTATCCATGTGTTGAGAATAGTTACGACGTAACGCTGTTGGGAAGTATTGCATAAGTTGTTGAGCATGGAATTCATCATTAGCGATATCATCACTAACAAGATCTTCTTTAAGCACCATTTTTCCGTAAGCGACAAGGACAGAAAGCTCTGGTCTTGTTAGGCCTTGCCCCTGCTTTTCACGCTCAAGCAATGTTTCGTCATCTGGGATGTATTCCAAACCACGATCCAAGTACCCTGCTTTTTCCATTGTATGAATAAAGCGGATTTGCTCTTTGACTAAGCCAACACCTTGATGCTCAGTAACCGAAATAGACTCAGCTTGGCAATATGCGTCGTCTAATACGATTTCGCCCACTTCATCTTCCATCGATTCAAGCACTTGGTTACGTTGCTTAACGGTTAGATCACCATTAGACACCAAACCATTCAAGAAGATCTTAATGTTTACTTCATTATCTGAACAGTCAACACCGCCAACGTTATCAACGAAGTCAGTATTAACGCGGCCACCCGTAAGCGCGTATTCAATACGACCCAATTGAGTCATACCCAAGTTACCGCCTTCACCAACAACCTTAGCTTTCAGGTCACGGCCATCAATACGAAGCACGTCATTTGCACGGTCACCAACATCAGTATGAGTCTCGTTTGAAGACTTAACGTAAGTACCGATACCGCCATTCCAAAGAAGATCAACCTGCATAGACAAGATCGCTTTGATCAAATCATTCGGTGCCATTGATGCTTTCTTAGTACCTAGCATTTTCTGAATTTCAGGCGTCAGAGAGATAGACTTCGCTCGACGAGAGAAGATGCCACCACCTTGAGAGATAAGGTCTTTATTGTAATCTTCCCAGCTTGAGCGAGGTAGATTAAACAAGCGCTCACGCTCTACCCAGCTTGATGCTGATTCAGGATTCGGGTCGATGAAAATATGCATGTGGTTAAACGCAGCTTGCATACGAATATGCTTAGACAACAGCATGCCGTTACCAAATACATCGCCCGCCATATCACCTACACCGATAGCGGTAAAGTCCGTTGTTTGACAGTTGATGCCCATTTCACGGAAGTGACGTTTGACAGATTCCCAGCCACCTTTCGCCGTGATACCCATCGCTTTATGGTCGTAACCGTTAGAACCACCAGAGGCAAAGGCATCGCCTAACCAGAAATTGTATTCATCAGATACTGAGTTTGCTAGATCTGAGAACGTTGCTGTACCTTTATCGGCAGCAACAACCAAGTACGGATCATCTTCATCGTGACGAACAACACTCTTCGGTGGGATAACCTCGCCTTCAATGATGTTGTCTGATACGTCTAGTAGCGCACGGATGAAGCGCTTGTAACAACGTTGACCTTCAGCGAAGATCTCGTCTCGGCCAGACATCATGTGCTGACGCTTACAAACAAAACCACCTTTTGCACCAACCGGTACAATTACTGTGTTCTTAACTTGTTGTGCTTTAACTAGGCCTAGAATCTCAGTACGGAAATCCTCTTGACGGTCTGACCAACGTAAACCACCACGAGCGACTTTACCGCCACGTAGATGCACACCTTCAATGTCTGGTGCGTAAACGAAGATCTCAAACGCAGGAACCGGCGCTGGGATATCTGGAATCTCGCTTGGTCTCATTTTCAGAGCCAACCAAGGTTTAGACTGTTTGTTGTCGTCTAACTGATAGTAGTTAGTACGAAGCGTTGCTGTGATCATTTCCATGTAGCGACGAATGATACGATCATCATCCAAGCTTTCTACATGATCCAACTGTTCAGTGATCTTCTTGATAAGATCTTGTTGGCCTTTCGCGCTGCCCTTCAATTTAGGATCAAAACGCTTGCCGAATAAGCTCACTAACCCTTTCGCTAGATCTGGGTAATGAGACAATGTGTCTTCGATGTATTGTTGACTGAATGGGAAACCAACTTGGCGCATGTAACGAGCATATGCACGTAAGATTGAGATTTCACGGCCAGAAAGACCCGCACCCAATACCAAGCGGTTGAAACCATCGCTGTCTAACTCACCCGCCCAAATCGCAGCAAAGGCTTGTTGGAATAGATCGCGAGCTTCACGAAGATCAATCGTCTTGTCACTCTTATGCAGCATCGAGAAATCAAGGATCCAATAAGTCACCCCATTGGTCTTGCGCACTTCATAAGGTGATTCACCAATAACGCGCAGGCCAAAGTTTTCAAGCATTGGCATAACATCAGACAGGTGAATCGGCTCATCACTGTGGTAGAACAATTTCAAACGAACAGCTTTAGAGTCTGCCGCCTCTTCTTGAGGACGGTAGAAAAGCATGCCAAGTTTGTTGTCTTCACTTAGTGCTTCTAGACGCTCGATATCTGCAACAGCAGAACCAGGCATCATGTCTTCTTTGTACGAACGTGGGAATGCACGCATGTACTCTTTCGATAATGGAAGACCTTTGCTCTCACCGAAGTTAGCAACGATTGATTCAGACAGGCGGTCATCCCACGTAGACGATACTTCCATTAAATTTTGCTCAATTGTTTTCACGTCCACATCCATGTTGTTGTTATCAACACGAACAATATAGTGCGTTCTTGCCAGTGGGCTTTCAGAGAAGTATGTCGTGAATTCGACTTCTTCTTCGCAACCGAAGTATTGCTTCAAGATGCGCTGGGTTTGACGACGAAGCTCGGTGTTGTAACGATCTTTTGTTACGTAAACCATACAGCTGAAGAAACGGCCAAACGGGTCTTTGCGAACGAACAAGCGCAGAAGATCGCGATCTTGCATTTGTACAACGCCCGTACCCACTTCAAGTAGCTCTTCTTCTCGAGCTTGAAGCAGTTCATCACGCGGATAGTTTTCTAGAATATTGTGCAGTGCTTTGTAAGAGTATGAACCCTGACGGTAACCACTTGCATCTAAGATACGCTCTACTTTCTCGCGAACTAGAGGAATGCTTTCAACGGTTTGGTTATAAACAGCAGAAGTGTAAAGACCCGTAAAGCGGTGCTCACCAATGACCTTGCCGTTTTTATCAAACTTCTTAATGCCGATGTAATCATTGTAAGCTGGACGGTGAATGCGTGAAGCCGTGTTGCCCTTGGTTACGATCAATACATACGGTTTTTTCGCTTCTAAGCGTGCCGAGTCAGAAAACTCAGACAGCTTAACGTTACGTACACGATCTGAATTTGCGAACAAACCAAGGCCTTGCTCCTTGGTAGGTTGTAGTTCAGTGTCGCCATTCACAGAAACAAGGTCGTATTCCTTGTAGCCCATAAACGTAAAGTTGTGCTCACCTAACCAACGAAGGAACGCAAGCGTTTCATCAAAACGCTGACCATCGACTGGAATCGTCTCTTTTTGCTGTTCAACTTGATTTGTGACTTCTTCAAGTCTTTCTACCATTTGTAGCCAGTCATTAACCACAAGACCTGTATCGGTAAAGATATCCAACAGCTCTGTTTTAAGCGCTGTCATTTCAGCTTTGCTGCTAAGACGGTCAACCTCAATATGGAAAAGCGATTGGAATGCACCTTCATTGTTGCTGACACCAACCACACTTCCCTTCTCAGAACGGGAGATTTGTGTTGGGTTGTGAAGCATAAGGTGAGAAGAGAGATCGAGGCGAGTTAATGCCATTTTTACAGAATCAACGAGGAATGGGCTATCTGGTACCACTATCTCAACGATAGTGTGAGTCGATTGCCAGCCTTGGCGACTTACTGTCGGGTTAAAAACACGGACAGAGATTTCGTCGGCTTTCTTTTCATTGATGTGATGCCATAAGCTAACTACAGCACCGTATAAATCGGATTCGTTTCTCTGAGTTAGGTCGTCGTGAGAAACGTTACTAAACAAGTGTTGAGCAAGTTGAGTTACGAGAGGTCGATGAGCAAGGTCAAGTTTGTCTTGAATCAGTTTGTACACTTTTTCAAGTAAAACTGGAACCACAGTTTCACGTGCGGTCATAGTCACACTCCACAATTAGAATTATATTTTATTATTAGGGGGCTTACTTAAGCTGGTGTTTGAATTGAGCCGTTGAGCTCTTTTCTACTGACGAGTTAAGCAAAGGTAATGCATTCATTTATTGTAAAAGCATTATTGAGAAATAGTTAATTGTTTTGGAGATGGTAAGAGGTGAAATGTTTGATTATGTGATTAAGATTCCTTTTAACTCACTAGGCACGCCAAGGTTTACAGAGCTTCCAACTTAATAAACTTATTTTTTTGGTCAGTTGTCAGTCTAAACTGCCCTCTAACCCCTATTTGTGTAAGAAAAGGTCTGAACCGAGTTGCAGGTAGCTGTAGGCGCAATCCAGTGGTTGTTATCACTTGAACTTTACTTGCTGCACCAGAATAGCTGGCCAAAAACTGCTGATATGAGATGTTAAGTTGGAAAATATAGCGATTCATACAATACCTGTTCAAATATACAGTGCCAGTATTTTTTGGCACTTAACGATGTCTGAATGTGAACTGAGCTTGAAACTGCTCTAGCTTATCGAAAACTCGATGAACCAGAAACAAAAAAATCAGCGGCAGAGATTCTCTACCACTGATGACTTTTCGTTATTAATAAACAGGTTCTAGCAAGCCGCTTATTAGAAAATAAGTTTACGTGAATGACCGCGAACTTAAGCCTCGAGTGCTTTCGTCACTTTCTCAAACAAATCTTTCGCTAGGTTATCCATGTTCTTCAACGTCTCAAGTTCTTTCTTGATCAAAGCTTGGCGCTCTTCATCGTATTTACGGAACTTAAGCAAAGGATCAATCAGACGTGATGCAACTTGCGGGTTGCTGCTGTTCAGCTCACGCAAGATTTCGCCTGCAAACTCGTAGCCCTGACCTGACTTGTCGTGGAACTGAACCGGGTTCATGTTTAAGAAAGAACCGACCAAGTTACGAGTACGGTTCGGGTTTTTCAAACTGAACGCTTGGTGTGACATAGACGCCTTGATCACTTCAAGTGCGTTTGAACTTGGGTTTGTTCCTTGAAGAGCAAACCACTTGTCCATGACAAGACCATCGTATTTCCACTTGTCACTGTAATCTGCCATTAAAGTTTCACGACATGGTAGTTGCGCACTGTTCGCCGCGCCCATAGCAGCCATTGTATCTGTCATGTTGTTTGCTTGTTGGTACATAGCAACAACCAAGTCATTACCCTTTTCAGTATGCGCTAAGTAACTTAAACAAACTTTACGCAACGTACGCTTACCAATTGAATCATGGTCAATCGTGTATTCTGCTAATGCATTGCTGTGGTAAACCGCAGCAAGTTCATCTTCAAGCTCTTTTGCTAACGTAACTTTCATTGAATGAAGTACTGACGCAACCGCATCGATGTCGACACGCTCGTACCAACCCGACACTTCGTTATGGCTTGGTAGAGAAAGCATTTCTGCAATAAACGCAGGTTCTAACGAATCGCTGAGCAATACACCACGGAATGCATCAACCACTTCTGAAGAAAGTGCAAACTTTTGACCTTGTTGAACGTTATCTACATTGCTGCGGATGTACTTCGCTAGCAGCATTTGCCCTGCATCCCAACGAGAGAATTCATTACGAGCATTCACCATCAGGAAGATCAGCTCTTCGTCTGAATAGTTGTATTCAAGTTTCACTGGCGCAGAAAACTCACGCAGCAGAGATGGAACTGGTTGCTCGTTTACATTCTCAAACACGAACGTTTGTTCCGCCTCTTTCACATCTAATACATTATGAATAGGCTGACCGTTACATTGTAACTCAATCACTTCACCCGACGCTGTGTATAGCTCGATATCTAAAGGGATATGCAGAGCTTGCTTTTCAGTTTGCTCATGAGTTGGCGCTGTTACTTGGCGAGTCGTTAACGTGTACTCTTTTTTCTCTGCGTCGTAATGGCTTTCAACAGAAAGTGTTGGCGTACCTGATTGGCTATACCATAAACGGAACTGAGACAGATCAACGCCCGATGCATCTTCCATTGCCGCTACGAAGTCTTCACATGTTGCCGCCGTGCCATCGTGACGTTCAAAGTACAGCTTCATGCCTTTTTGGAAACCTTCCTCACCCAACAATGTGTGGATCATTCGGATCACTTCGCTGCCCTTTTCGTATACCGTTAATGTGTAGAAGTTATTCATTTCTATCACTTTTTCTGGACGAATTGGGTGAGACATTGGGCTCGCATCTTCAGCGAATTGTGGGCCGCGAATAATACGTACATTGTTGATACGGTTTACTGCGCGAGAACCAAGATCAGATGAGAACTCCTGATCACGGAACACCGTTAGACCTTCTTTCAAGCTTAACTGGAACCAATCGCGACAAGTAACTCGGTTACCGGTCCAGTTATGGAAGTATTCGTGACCGATTACTGCTTCGATACCTAGGTAGTCGGTATCTGTTGCTGTTTGGTCGTTCGCTAAAACGAACTTAGAGTTAAATACGTTCAGGCCTTTGTTTTCCATCGCACCCATATTGAAGAAATCAACGGCTACGATCATGTAGATGTCTAAGTCATACTCAAGATTGAAACGCTCTTCGTCCCACTTCATTGAGTTAATCAAAGAAACCATCGCGTGGTTTGCGCGGTCTAGATTGCCTTTGTCGACAAATATTTCTAGGTCAACATTACGACCTGATTGTGTGGTGTATGCGTCACGAAGTACATCGAAGTCACCTGCAACTAAAGCAAACAAGTACGCTGGTTTTGGATGTGGGTCTTGCCATTTCACCCAGTGACGACCGTTTTCAGCTTCGCCTTCATCTACACGGTTACCATTACTTAATAAGAATGGGTTTTCAGCTTTGTCTGCGATGACTGTTGTCGTGAATTTCGCCAACACATCTGGGCGATCCATATAGTAAGTAATGCGGCGGAAACCTTCAGCTTCACATTGGGTACAGAACGCACCACCCGATTTGTACAGGCCTTCAAGTGCGCTGTTCCCTTCAGGGTCAACTTCCGTCACGATCGCTAATGTAAAATCTTTCGGTAGATCATTCAGAGTAAGTAGAGTTTCAGACTGCTCATACTGCGTCCACTCCGTACCTTCTACCAAAACAGACACCAACTTCAAGCCTTCACCATCAAGTACTAATGTCGAGCTTTCTTTCTCCTGCTTAACACTAGAAACAGCGGTAATGATGGATGCTGAATCGTACAAATCGAAAGTAAGATCGATTTCAGAAATAGTGTGAGATGGTGATTGATAATCTTTACGATACTTGGCTTGAGGTGTATGTGCCATGACGGGTTCCTTTTGATCGTTATACGTAATTATTTTTTAACTGTATATATCTAAAGGTTGAGCGCCAATAAAACAAGGGGAATATTGAAAAAAGGAGGCATTGTAGGAAAATGCCTCCATGTTTTGCTATTTTATCAATCAAATCAGATAGGAACGCCTAATAAACAAGCAACAAACCATATTATCAACGAGTTCAATTTTAGGGCTAAAACTCGTACTTATCGAATACGATTAAGCACCGCAAACATGTCTCCTTCTTCACCTTAAAGCGTCAACACATCACTGTTTAATGTGTAACGAGTGCCGTGTTCACCGTTCTCATAAAGCAACACTAACTGGTCACCTTCGGTGTAATACACTCCGCGACGAATAACTTCACCACCTTCTTCATCTGATACTCTAAACATAAATATAAAGTCAGGCTGAAGCACTAAATCCATTTTTTGAATGTTACTGGCACGCAAATCACTTCCGGACAGTTCGGCACTTGACCATATTCCTGCCAGGGCGTTGGGCAAGGCTTTGGTGAACATAACACCGTTAAGATTCAACATATTATGATTACTGCTGTAAGCGTAAACCTGAGGCTCAGAAGTATTTAATCCCAAAATAATCGTGTCTTCATTAGCGTTATACAAACCTTCCCAATGGTCGACACTGTAGTCTTTCTTCTGAATATCAATAGAGAAAGAGTAATTTGAGTCGAGAGTCAGCTTGATTGCTCTAAAATTTTCAGTACCTTGTTCAGGATCTGGGTTCATCAAATACCAATCACCAAGCAGTAAAGGAAGGTCAAAATGAGATAGATTGCTGTCACTTTTTGATTGCTGCTCGCTTGAAGCGACCTCACTCCCAAAAGCAACAAAACTTAAACAAGATAAAAATAGTAGAATCCATTTCATACGCGCCCCCTCGTTTTCTTTAAGCTTAGGCACGTAATGAATAGAAAGCGAAAAAATTTGATCCAAGTCACTAAATTTTAAGTGCAAAGTAACTTAAATGTCATTATTCGACACAAAACAGAGCTAAATAACCCTGAACATTGAGTGTTCTTTGCGACAGTCTCAACGGTTACAATCAGGTATTCCTGTCAAATCATAGACACAAAAAAAGCGAGCCTAGGCTCGCTTTTTAAATTGTGCATCTTTAAACAATCACCTTTTAACAGGTATTTGCTCTATTTCTTGATCATATCCAGCATGATAGCAACAGATTCATCAAGATAAGCATCCGGGGCTTCGTAGTCTTTAGGGATATCATCCAACGTTTTAAATACCTCTAACTTAGCCGCTTTTTGACGTTGATTGATACGCTCTAGACGAAGCACATCCCCATCATCACTCTCTTGTTGACGTACTTTTTCGTTCAAAGAAAGGTCGTTATCATCTTTATCAGCCTTATATTTTTCAATATCTTGCGCGATAAAGCCAAACTCCATGTCTGTCGCAATACGAGCTTGGTGTTGAGCGGTTAAAGCAGCAACTTGCTCATCGTTACGCTGTAACACTGAATAGTTAGCTTTATCTATGCTATCCCAAGGCAGAGCATTATCTTCAACACTTTCACCAGTATCTGCTGGATCAATTGCCGTTGGGTAAGCAATATCAGGCACTACACCTTTGTTTTGCGTACTTCCGCCATTGATTCGGTAGAATTTCTGGATGGTGTATTGAACGTAGCCTAACTCTTTATCGAACAAATCATAAATATGATTCAAAGAGCGGTGTTGTTGCACCGTTCCTTTACCGAAAGAGTTTTCACCAAGGATGATTGCACGACCATAATCTTGCATCGCTGCTGCAAAGATTTCAGATGCTGAAGCACTGTAGCGATTCACCAATACCGTTAATGGACCTTGGTAACTAATTTCGCCATCAGTATCACTGTTCACTTTTACACGACCGTAGCTATCACGAACTTGAACAACGGGCCCCTCTTTGATAAACAAACCAGAGAGTTCGGTTGCTTCCGTTAGTGCACCACCACCGTTGTTTCGCAGATCAACAATGATACCTTCGACACCTTGCTCTTTAAGTTCGGTGATCAGTTTATCAGTATCTTTAGAAAGGCCAACATAGAAGCTTGGTACTTCGAGTACGCCAATCTTCTTGCCATCTTTCTCGATAACTTCTGATTTAACAGCGCGGTCTTCTAAGCGAATCTTATCGCGTACAATTGTGACAACGTGACTTTTTGCATCTTTACCATCTGGCAAGATCTGTAGCTTAACTTTAGTCCCTTTAGGTCCTTTAATTAATTGCACTACATCGTCTAAACGCCAGCCGATAACATCAACAATATCTTCGCCATCTTGACCAACACCAACAATACGATCACCATCGCTCAATTGTTTGCTATTGGACGCAGGGCCTCCAGCAACGAGAGATCGGATAACGGTGTAGTCGTCTGTCATTTGAAGTACAGCACCAATGCCTTCTAGAGATAGATTCATCTCAGACTGGAATTGCTCTGCATTTCTTGGAGAAAGGTAACTGGTATGAGGGTCAACTTCTCGCGCGAATGCGTTCATGTAGATCTGGAAAGCATCTTCGTTGTGCGATTGCGTAATACGCTTCATCGCATTGTTGTAACGCTTTTCCAAAACTTCTTGAATCTCTGGCCACTCTTTACCTGTAAGTTTTAGATTCAACGCGTCGTATTTAACGCGCTTCCTCCAAAGCTCATTTACTTCAGCGATATCTTTTGGCCATTCCGCTTCGCTACGATTGAGCTCAATACTTTCATCAGTATCAAACTTAATCTCAGTATCTAGTAAAGACAGCGCATATTGGAAACGTTCAAAACGCTTCTGCATGGACAAATTATAAACATCGAAGGCTATTTGGTTATTACCGGCTTTCAGTTGATCATCAATTTTTTTAGATGAAGTAGCGAAAGAATCAATATCAGCTTGAGTGAAGATATTACGGTTATAATCCAACATCTCTAAATAACGATTAAAGATAGCTTGGGAGAAATCATCGTTGAGATTGAAGTGTTTATAGTGGGAACGAGTAAATCGAGAAGTAACACGTTTACTAGCAGTTTCGTGTTGAACCTCAGGAGCGAGTAGAGGTAAATCGTCCTGATTTAATTTGGCTTCAAGAGCCTGAGCTGAAGCTGCTAGCAAAAAGCTAGCAGCAATCAGTGTCAATTTTGAACGGCATTTCATGCGTAGGAGTATCTCCTTTAAGCGCGCAAGTGCTCCGCTTTAACAACCATTTGTAGGCCGTTTGCTAACTGAACACGCACATCTTCCTTATTGATTTCAACAATGGTCGCAGCCATGTTTCCTGTACCCATGTTCACATTTACTTCTTTACCAGTGATAAATTCATCGGCGTTCAAAGCGCGTGTTTCTACAGGCTTTTCTACTTTCGGTGCTTTAGGCGCTTGACGACGAGGCTGTTGAGCTTTCTTCGCTTTAGCTTTCGCTTTGCCTTCGTCACGAGCTTTCTGTGCTTGTTCTTTACGACGAGCCTGAACTTTCGCTTTGCTTTCTGCAAGTGTCGCTTTAGCGTGCTCAACGTGCTCTTCTTCTAGTGTGCCACATACGTTGCCGTCTAGGTCAACACGTTCTGCGCCAGCTTTTACGCCGTGCAGGTAACGCCATGATGATGTGTACTGTCTTAACGCTGCACGAAGCTGAGTCTTACTTACTTTTTCGTCTTCATTTAGACGTTCAGCAAGATCTTGAAAAATACCAATTTTAAGTGGTTTCGCTTCACCTTCTAGAGTAAAGCATTTAGGGAAACATTCAGCAACATATGCGATAACTTCTTTGCTGTTTTTTAACTTTTCAGTGTTTTCCATGTGGGTTCCTGGTTTTTGCGGTTTTCCGCGAGCATTAAGAAAATATTTTTACGTATTATAGAGAGATGCTTGGGAAAAACCACAGTAAGAGAATAATTTATGCCTTGTTCGCGTGCGAATTAAGCAGCTTTTCCACTTCTGCCATGAAAAATGTTAATCCGTCCTCGTCAATTTGAGAAAAACGACCAACATTTGGGCTATCGATATCAAGAACGCCCGCAATTTTCCCGTCAATCGAAAATGGTATAACGATTTCTGAGTTACTTGCAGCGTCACAAGCGATGTGTCCTTCGAATTCATGAACATCATGAATGCGCTGAACTGTATTCGTCGCGACCGCAGTTCCACACACACCACGCCCTACCGGAATTCGAACACAAGCTGGTTGACCTTGGAATGGGCCAAGCACAAGTTCGTCTTTTTCCTTAGATTGGTCCTGCTTCATTAAATAGAAGCCTGCCCAATTTAATTCATCCAACTCCATGAATAATAATGAGCTGATATTAGCTAGATTAGCAGTTAGATCGGGTTCTGATTCAATTAATGCAACGGCTTGTTTGGTTAAGCGTTGGTAATGTTCTATTTTCATATTAACTTCCAATTAAATTGAGACTTCCATTATCAAGAGAACGCAGTAAAATGCGGCCATCAAACTAAATAGGACTTATTCTCATTACAATGACCAATTCAGAAGACACTATTAGCCGTTCTTGGTTAATAACTCAAGTAAAAAAACACAAGTCCAAATTACTGTTTGCTAACATTATTGCCATACTTGCAACTCTCATTAGTGTCCCTATCCCGTTGCTCATGCCATTAATGGTTGATGAAGTATTACTTGATAAGCCGGCTTCTGGCTTAGAGATGATGAACCATCTACTTCCAACATCGTTGCAGACACCAACTGGCTATATTGCACTGACTTTGCTGTTAGTCATAATCATGCGTACTGTTAGCCAAGCGTTGAACATTCTACAAGGGCGTCAATTCACGCTTGTCTCAAAAACAATTACCTATCAAATGCGCAGTAAGATGATAGATAAGCTTGGCCGCATTAGTATTAGACAATACGAGACCAAAGGCAGTGGCGGTATTAATGCTCACCTGATAACAGACATAGAGACAATAGATAAGTTCATTGGTTCGACTCTATCTAAGTTCATAATTAGCTTCTTAACCGTTTTCGGTACCGCTATCGTGTTGCTATGGTTAGAGTGGCGTTTAGGACTGTTCATTTTACTGGTCAATCCTGTTGTGATTTATTTCTCCCGTAAACTAGGTAGCAGAGTTAAACACCTTAAAAAGTATGAGAACCAATCTTTCGAGCGCTTTCAAAACCGTTTAGTGGAAACCTTAGACGGTATTTACCAACTGCGTGCGGCAAACAAGGAACGTATCTTTCTCGATGAACTTAAGGTTCAAGCAAACCAAGTGAGAGTCGATGCAGACAAATACGCTTGGCAATCAGAAGCTGCAGGCCGTGTTTCGTTTCTGCTGTTCTTATTAGGTTTCGAGCTTTTCCGTGCCGTCGCGATGCTAATGGTGTTATTCAGCGACTTAACGATTGGTCAGATTTTCGCGGTATTTGGTTACTTGTGGTTCATGTTAGGCCCGGTTCAAGAGCTGCTAGGGATTCAATTCTCTTGGTATAGCGCAAAAGCAGCACTTCAGCGCATCAACGACCTTCTTCAGTTAGAAGAAGAGAAGCGCCCTGTCAGTAAAGTGAACCCATTTAATGAAGATCAAGAAGTGACAGTCGACATTGAAGACGTTACATTCTCTTACACATTAGAAAACACTGTTTTAAATAGGCTATCGCTGCACATTCCTGCAGGTAAGAAAGTCGCTTTGGTGGGTGCGAGTGGTGGTGGTAAATCTACGTTAATCCAGTTACTGATTGGTGTTTATCAAGCGGATTCTGGATGCATTCGTTATAACGGCGAAACCACCGACGACATCAGCTTCGATGTAATACGCAGTCAAATTGCCGTTGTTTTACAACAACCTATACTTTTTAACGATACATTAAGGCATAATCTGACGCTTGGTGCTGAATACGATGAAATGTCGTTGTGGCGTGCACTTGAAGTCTCTCAAATGCAAGATGTCATCAAGCAACTGAGTAATGGCTTAGATACACAAATTGGTAGGAATGGCGTTCGACTGTCTGGCGGGCAACGACAACGCTTAGCGATAGCCCGAATGGTGCTGAGCAATCCTAAGTTTGTTATTCTAGATGAAGCGACATCAGCACTCGATACAGCAACAGAGTCAGCACTGCATAAAGCGCTGAGCGAGTTTTTGAAAGATCGCACAACTTTGATAGTGGCTCATCGATTATCAGCGGTGAAACAGGCCGATCTAATCTATGTTTTAGAAGATGGGCAAGTTACACAGACAGGAACACATGGTGAATTGGTTGAACAACAAGGATTATATCAAACACTCTATGGCAGTGTGCAATCGCACGCCTGATGTTTATTGTTCTAGAGACTTAAATCAGTGTTGTTCTAGGCATTTAAATCAGGTTAAAAGCCTGATTAGTGTTTCAATTTGGGAGGTCGCGTGACCTCTCCATCCTTAACCAACCCTTTATCAACTAAGCAGCAGTTATCGACTCAGCACCAGTGCGATAGCAGCTCTGTACGTCTTTGTCAGGGCTGCGAACTTCCCGTTGATAAAATGGACATACCTTTGGGGAAATCCGCTTACTGCCCAAGATGCGGTACTCAGCTTTATAGAGGTGGCACCCCTAGCCTGTCTGGAAACCTTGCAATCGCTATTACCTGCTTATTGCTGTTCATCCCCTCACACTTTTTTGAATTCATCAGTATTCGCCTGATTGGTGTCATGATACCTGCGACGTTACCATCTGGCGTATTTACTTTAATGGGTGAAGGCTTCCCTCTACTTTGCTTGTTGATCTTATTCTGCAGTTCGATCGCCCCGTTACTTGTTTGTACCTCGGTACTCATCACCCATTTATCATTGCGCTTTAAGATTTTCACACCATTTCGTTATGCATTAGCTATCATTCAGACACTTAAGCACTGGATGATGTTGGATGTGTTTCTGGTGAGCGTGGCAATCTCGTGCTTCAAATTACAAGATTACTCAGATATTTTCGTCGGCCCTGGTTTAGTTGGTCTGATTCTACTGCAACTTTTCAGTGTGTTACTGGTAAGCCGAATCAGTGTGCGCCGCTACTGGGAAGCTTGGGCTAAAGAGTCTGACTACTCTTTCGATCAAAGTAAGAACGTACACTGTCATAACTGTCACCTGTCTCAGCCTGATGGGCACACTTGCGTGCGTTGTCACCATGACTTATATCATCGCAAACCCTACTCTGTACAAAAGACATGGGCTCTACTTTTTGCCGCCTCAGTGGCTATCGTGCCGGCCAACGTCATTCCAATTTCTATCGTGATAACAAACGGGCAAAGACTAGAAGACACCATCATCTCCGGTGTCGCTTCGCTAATTAATAGCGACATGTATGGCATCGCAGCAATCATTTTTATTGCCAGTATCGTCGTGCCTGTCGCGAAAATACTTGGTCTAACGTATATCTTAATTTGTATCAAAATGAAGCGTGCGGTTTACCATAGACAACGTATGACCATCTATTTCATTGTGAAATGGGTGGGAAAGTGGTCGGTAATGGATCTGTTCGTTATTTCGATCATGATGACCTTGGTCGACCGTGGACAAATTTTAAACTTTACACCAGGTTATGGTGCAGTCGCTTTTGGCGTCGTGGTTGTTCTCACGATGCTGGCGGCGGAAAGCTTAGATCCTAGGCTAATTTGGGATAACTACACCTCTAAAGATGAGTCAGTGAATGAACAACGATAACCAATCACAAACGTCATATTCACCAGAAGTCAGGAAAAACAAAGGTATTTCCCCTTTGTGGATCCTGCCGATACTAACCGTCGCATTAGCGGGTTGGTTGGTCATGAAATCGATACACGATGCAGGACAACGTGTGCAGATATATTTCTCAGATGCCGCAGGTTTAGTCGCAGGTCGAACGACAATTCGCTACCAAGGCTTAGAGGTGGGTATGGTGCGCGACATTACCTTGTCCAAAGATTTATCGAGCATCTATGTCGATGCTGACATCTACCCAGAAGCGAAAAAGCTACTCTCAAAAGGCACGCGTTTCTGGCTCGTAAAACCAACGGCAAGTTTATCTGGTATCTCAGGGTTAGATGCGCTTGTTTCAGGTAACTATATCGCTATCCATCCTAGCGAAACCAAGCAAGAACCAGAAACCGTTTTCCAAGCCTTAGAATCATCCCCTCCTGACTTATTGGCTTCGGAAGGCCTGAATATTTCATTGACGACCAAAGACCTGGGGGGGGTATCTGTTGGCTCTCAAATCGTTTATCGTAAAATTCCAATTGGTGAAGTTTACAACTACCAGCTACATGACAACGCAAAATCCGTGACGATTCAAGCGGCGATTAAAGATGAATACAGCCATATCATTACCGACCAAAGCCGTTTTTGGAATGTCAGTGGCTTAGGTGCCAGTATCGGATTTTCTGGTGTCGACGTACGCTTAGAAAGCCTCAGTGCTCTGCTTGGCGGTTCAATTGCGGTCGACTCTCCGGGAGAAGGTCAGCCTGTCGAGATGAACACCAAATTCAAACTTTACCCAGATTTGAAAACAGCCGGTCGTGGTATCTCGATCAAGATAGCCGTACCCGACGACAACAAGATCAGTGCAACGGGCGCTCCGATCATGTATCGAGGCATCGAAATCGGTCAAATCACTGACCTATCTTTAAGCGAAGGGCGTGAAAACGTCGTTGCATCGGCTGCAATCCAACCGGCATTCAGTGACTTTTTAAATAGCGGCAGTCAATTCGTTTTAGAAGAGGCTGAACTATCACTTACTGGCATGAAAAACATTGCCAACTTAGTCACGGGCAACTTTCTAACCTTGGTTCCAGGCGAAGGTGAAAAAGCGCGTCGATTTACTGCGATTCGCAAAAATGAGTTCAGTCAGGAACAAGAAAAATCCGTTGCGATTCGCTTAACGTCGAACAATTCATTCGGGTTAGATGTCGGTACACAGCTACTCTACAAAGGCATTGCTGTTGGATCTATCATCCAAGTAGGTTTAGTCGATGGTGTGGGTACTGGCTCTGATAAGTACGAAGTGTTTATGGATGCACTTATCGATAACGAATATGCTCACCTAATCAAAAGCCATAACCGTTTCTTTGTGACAGGCAGTGCAACTGCAGAGCTAACCGAATCAGGCTTGAGTGTTACGGTCCCACCAGCAAAACAACTTCTTACTGGCTCAATTAGCTTTGTTAGCGAAGGTCAGTCGAAAGCACGAACTGACTATCAGCTTTTCCAAAGCAAATCGTTAGCAGAAATCGCCAAGTTTAATCAGTCTGGCTCAAAGACGCTTTCGTTGTTTGCGAGCGAGCTACCTTCAATTTCTAAAGGAAGCCCACTACTCTACCGCAACCTACAAGTGGGTAGCATTTCTGATTTTCAGCTTGTCGATGGTGGCGTGAGAATCAAAGTCACGATCGAAAATCGTTACACACACTTACTCAATGAACATACTGTTTTCTGGAACCGCTCAGGCGTTGAGATTGATGCGTCGCTATCGGGTATCAGTATTAAAGCAGCCCCCGTTAAAACGCTTATTCAAGGCGGTATTGCTTTTGACTCTCTTCCGGGAATAGACAACAAACTCGGTGATGTGTGGAAACTTTATAAAGATTCGAAATCTGCGCGAAAATTTGGTCGTGCGATTACGATTACCTCTTCAGGCGATCAAGAAGTCAGCAAAGGCATGGCGATCAAATATCAAGGCGTCACCGTCGGTGAGGTTACCTTGGTGATTCCTAACTTCAATAAAGGCGGTATTGAAATTACTGCGCGTATTTTACCTGAGTACGTAGACAAGATTGCCGTTGCGAAGAGTCACTTCTGGTTAGCAGAACCTGAAATCGGCCTTAATGGCATCAAAAACGTCTCTGCACTGCTCTCTAAGCACATCAACGTAGACCCGGGCAATGGTGAAAGAAATACGAAATTTAAGCTTAGCAAGGGGCCAGTACAGCCTGAAGGCAAGATATTCCAGCTACAAAGCGAAACGCGAGGCTCGATATCTGAAGGCACACCTATCCTATTCCGTGAGCTAGAAATCGGCAGTGTTATTGATGTTCAGTTAGGCGAGTTTGCTGACCGCATCATCTCTACCATTCAAATAGAGCCTGATTACGCATATCTAATCCGCGCAAACACTGTGTTCTGGAACGTGTCGGGCGTCGATGTCTCTATCGGTCTCTCTGGTGCAAACATCAAAGCTGGAACGGTAGACAGCTTGTTAAGAGGTGGTATTACATTCTCAACGCCACCGACCAATGAGCTTCAGCCAGTGGCAAACGAAGATCAGTCTTTCTATCTCTATCCTAAAGCCGAAGATGAGTGGAAATCATGGAGAACCGCAATTCCTCGCCCATAGAGTGAACCCTCAGAAGCTCCATGCAAATTAATACCGCTTAACAAAGAATAATTCATCATCAAAAATGCAGCCATTCGGCTGCATTTTTGTTGTTTGCTATAAATATGGTTTAGGACGGCCTCATTTTGCTTTAAACTCCCCCGCATTAATGCAATAAATCGAGACACTCTTTTGCACGCTAACGTATATATTCCTCAAGAATTCCTAACGCACATCGAATCAATCATGCCTAGTCATCTAGATATGGCTTCTTTTGTCGCGTCATGCCAAAAACCACTTCGTAAAAGTATTCGAGTCAACACATTGAAAATCAGTGTTGAGGACTTCTTAGTACGAGCAAAAGAGAAAGGCTGGGAACTGGAACCTGTACCTTGGTGCGAAACGGGGTTTTGGATTACAGCTGATGAAAGTGAAGCGCCACTAGGTAATACGGCAGAACACATGTCTGGCCTTTTCTATATCCAAGAAGCCAGTTCTATGATGCCACCGTCGGCACTTTTCCAAGGTGAGGCAGACTACCAAGTCGTATTAGACACTGCTGCTGCACCCGGTTCTAAAACAACGCAAATCGCGGCGCTAATGAATAATCGCGGCGTATTGGTTGCCAATGAATACGCAGCAAGCCGCGTGAAAGTTCTTCATGCCAACATCGAACGTTGTGGCGTTCGTAATGCCGCACTCAGTAACTTTGACGGTCGAGTTTTCGGTGGGTGGTTACCAGAACAGTTTGATGCTGTGCTGCTAGACGCGCCCTGCTCTGGTGAAGGTACGATTCGCAAAGACGCTGATGCGATGAAGAACTGGACGTATCAATCTGTAGTCGATATTGCTGACACTCAAAAAGATCTGATCGAAAGTGCTTTTCATGCTCTCAAACCTAACGGCGTGCTGGTTTACTCAACCTGTACGTTAAGCACGGAAGAGAACCAACAAGTGTGTCACCATCTAAAAGAGACCTTTGGTGATGCGGTAGTGTTCGAATCTCTTGAATCACTATTCGACAATGCTAAAGCAACCACGACAGAAGAGGGCTTTCTACACATTTTCCCACAAGTGTATGATTCAGAAGGTTTCTTCGTTGCACGCATCCGTAAACTAGCGTCTGTGACACCACCAGAAGTGAAAAAACGTCTGGGCAAATTCCCATTTGAAAAAGCGTCAAAGAAAGCTCAACAAGAAGTCGCTGAACAACTGCTGGGCGCACTCGATATCGAACTACCAAGTGATACTCAAGTTTGGATTCGTGACAAAGACGTTTGGCTATTCCCGGAAGCGCTAGAACCTATGATCGGTGAGTTCCGTTTCTCTCGCATGGGCATCAAGATCGCTGAAACCCATAAAAAAGGTTACCGCTGGCAGCACCAAGTCGCGACAACGCTCGCAACAGGCAATGAAGCCAACATTGTAGACCTTAGCATTGAAGATGCTCGTGAATGGTTCATGGGACGCGATGTTCGCCCTGAAGGCTTGTCAGGCAAAGGTGAAGTACTAGTGAAGTACAATGGTGCAATCATCGGCCTTGGTAAGTGGGTTGGCAATCGAGTGAAGAACGGTTTACCACGCGAACTCGTGCGCGATAAGAACCTATTCTAAATAGCTTTCGTGCTTAACGGCTTAACGGCTTAACGGCTTAAAGAATCGCACAAACAAAAAGCCCAAACAATGTTAATTGTTTGGGCTTTTTGTTGCTTGAAATAATAACCGGAATCTAGTTTTCTCAACTGATAGGTTCGCAGTGCTAAACACTCTATATTTAATTTTCTAATTCGACACTATCGTCCTTAGAAACCCAAATTTCCGAGCGTCGATTCTTAGCTCTACCCTCTGGAGTTGTATTAGAGGCTATAGGTTTACTTTCACCAAATGAGCGAATAACAAGGCGATTTTTCTCGACACCATCCGAAATTAAACCATCTGACGTCGCCAGTGCTCTTTGAAGCCCCAATGCTTGGTTATAACCTTCTGCGCCTGTGCTGTCAGTGTGTCCACCCACCGTAATTAAACTGCCGTTACTCTTTAACTCAGCGGCTAGCTGACTCAATGATTTGCTCCCCATCGGCGTTAAGTTGTGTTGGTCAAAACCAAAATGAAGACTTGCTAGCAATCCGTGACGTTCTTGGTTGCTGATCCAAGTCCTACATTCAGATTGATTCAGACCTAGATTATACTGACCTGCTAATGCTTGTTTGAGTTCGCGGTTATCAGACTTCTGTTCTATTTGTAATAAGCCCTGTCTATGCTGCGCGATACCAACGACATCGTTCACCGTGACACTATGTTTATATTCACTGAACGCAGTATCGCAATAGACACTGATGCCTTCTTCCGCATTGGCGATCAGGCTAAATTGCAATGTCGATATGACGATTGAACCAATCATTAACTTTTTCATATTTTCCTCTAGTACAACTTAGTTATTCCGCTTGTTTTTGAGCCTTTACGGATGAGTTCTTCTATCTTTTTAATCAATTCATCTAGGTTAGATACATCGATGATGTCTTGCTTTGGATTGACAACACAGTCTTGAAAACCACTTTGTTGAGATGCTTTAAAATCGATACCAATAACTCCTATGTATAGGCCTGGTATTTCATTTCTTGCTTTGTTACACATGCCTTTCTTGACTAGCCCTTTGAGAATACCGTTATTAGGGCTTTCCTGCCCATCACTTAGAATCAACAGCATCTTAATTTTCCTGTTATAGACTTGCTGTTCTTCTTGATTCGAACTGTTCGGGTCACCGTCATGAAGAATCTGAGCGCCTCTCAATATGCCTTGAAAAGCCGCAGTGCCTCCGGCTGCCCACATCGATTTAATCGGGTCTAACTCTGAAAGCTTGTTCGATAATCGAATGTTAGAAAACTGCGACGACTTTGAAGATCCATGCGCGTTAAATAGATCTGTTCTACTCACACGATAGAAATTGGACTTTAATCCCGATTTATCATTAAACATAGTCGACACTGATGTCGGTAAATCAACGTATTTGTATACGTCGGCAACACGATAGTTATCTAAATCAATGACATCCTTTATACGCTTGGCGTACTTTCGATTATCTGTTTTTGGTCTTGGACAACTTGACTTGTCATCAGTACAATCAAGTACATCATCTTCCGAATACGTACTCCAATAATCCCAATCAACATCGTTGTAGGAATAAGGTGATACGTGCGTTCTATAGTTGTCTTTGTAGCTCAACTGACTTGTCGCCCGTGCTTTATTTCCCGAGACGATCTCCCTCGTTCGAACGTTAAAAGGCACAAAACCAACTCGATTAAGCAGCTTGTCTCCGGTTGTATCTTCTCCAGGCTCATCACAAACGTTTTTCAGCTCTCCATTTATACGCACTCGCTTAATCGATGTGCAAAGGATTTTGTTTGATATTCCATCGATGGCCGTTTTCAAATCGTCTATTTTCTTATTACGATTTGAGCCCCACTTTTCATTCATCGAACCAGAAAAATCTGAGACAAAAACAATATCGATGTTGTTATCCCCAAGGTAGACTGGGTACTTTCGAGCTAACGAACGCCCCGCCAAATCTTGTTGCTGGTTAAATGAAGGGATAAAGCTGCTTGCGAACCAAGAGTCGTGTGTGGTCCTAGCATTCACTGTGTATTGGATATATTCAAGAACCCCTGCCGCCTCGTTTTCAAGCTGATGAACTCGCTTTGTGGAGAGGTTAGTTGATTTAATGTCGCGTACATAGTTTTCAACATATTTGGTCGCTAACCCGCGAGCCAGATCCGGTTGATCTTCAATGGTTACCGCTATGGCGGCAGCCTCTGCAGAGTCTCTCAATCGACTGGTCTCTTGTACATAACGTGTGCCTTCAACCGCCCAAAAGGTCATTCCCATAATTGGGACAAGCAATAAGCCCATCCAAACCGCTGCAACACCCTGTTGTCGTTGGAGACTGATATGCTGGCGATTAATATGACGTTCGTGCTGCATTTTCATTTCATTATCTCCCAGGCATTATTGACGAAGAGCCAATCTTAACCGTAGTACTTGTGCCACCATTGAAGAAGGGTTTAAACCATGAACTTTGCTCTTCACAAAGACTGATTCGGTACAGTGGATACACAACCCCCTTCTCTATCGGCGCTAGATCTGCATGGGCAATAATCGAATCTGTTTGGCAATTTAAATTTCTATATTTGCTGGACGAAAACTCAGTGACGTTAGCTTTATTAGTCAACGACTCTATCTTGATTGCTACACTGTCTACTGGTGTATTAAGCATTCTGCTTGCTACTTTCGTCATCTCTAATAACTCGCTGTTGGTCACGGCTAAGTTTTTTCCTGCCAACACATCGGCTTCAAAATAACGAGTACGCTCTTTGATGACATTGACCAAAGCAAAACTGGATCGATCCAAGTTGGCACGTACGAGTAACTGATGACTCAAGTCCGCCCCAAACAGATAAACGCCCCACAGAGCGACAAGAACGAAAACTAACTCAATGGTGTATGAGCCTTTTTGGCTTTTTATAGAAAACACACGTTGCTTAAGGAGCATCATCTTTCCACCCCTCATGTTCCAAATTCAAAACCATGGTTCGTGAAATATTCCTGTCAGCAGCGCCAATCAATTTAATCACCGGAGTGTAGCGGTAAGTCACGGTGATTTCGGCTAAATTATAATTGAAATTTAACATTTGGTCAGAATGCCCCTTGTTCGCGATAAAATCGTCGTAGGTTTTGAAGTACTGACCAGCGATAGAAAATCGTGAGCTATCTATTAAGAAACTCCATAAATTATCTTCGTTTTCAATTAACAACCTGAATTTTTTCTCGTACTGCTCGTTGATCCCTTTGCCTTCATATATTTTGGTATTCCTGATGGTTTCTCTCAGCGAATACTCGGTCATGTTCACGACGTAGATTTGGTAACTCGACTCGAAAATCGCAAAGGTTGCGAAAAACAGAACGAGCGCACCCAGCACAAATTCAATTGCCGTTGCTCCTTTTTGATTATAAAGACGCTTCATCATTAACTCCTAGTTGAGTTAATTCATCGGTAATGCTCTGAATTTCCTCCGTTGAGAAATCGCCTTTAAGTAACTTTTTGGCCGAGTCTATTTGCTGGGTTTTCAACAATGCGATCGCTAGATTTGCTTTTACGATCTTATTTGCTGGGTCTTCTTTTAAAATAGGAGCTAACGTTTCGATCGCCTGTTGATACTGACCATTGGCCAGTTGAATCATCGCAATGTTGTTCTTAACAACGACATCGTCATAACCGCGTAAACGAGCTCGATTTAGCTCTTGGTAAGCTTCATCATATTTTCCCATTTTGGTGTATGACACGCCGAGCAAAACGTGAATTTGGCCTGTTTTGTTTCCTGCATCGATAGAAGCTATATAGGCAGAAATAGCACTTTTAACGTCGTTTTTTGCATCGAACACTTGTCCTTCTAACTGATACAAGTTGGAATTTGTAACTCCCTCTTTTTGTAAATGTTGAACATAGAAGTCTGCCGACTCCATATCCCCTTTATAAAAATATGCCCAAGCCAGTTTCTCTTTTACCTTTGCGTCTTCCGAGCCCTGTTCTAACTTAGATTTGTAATATTGAATAAGACCGTCATAGTTGTTCACTTTTTCCATACTAGTGACGTCGGCAAGCTGCAAGGCTTGTTGTGACGGTGCCGATTGACAACCAGCTAGTACGCTCAGCACTAACAAAATGAGGAAAGCACGTTTTTCAATCACTCGTAGTTACCCTAGATGCTTAATGTCATTTGCATGATACTCGGCGCGAGAATCAAGATAACAATCGGAAACATAATGAGGAGTATCAAAGGTACACTCATCTTCGCTGAAAGCTTACCTACCTTTTCCTCAACCGTAAGAATTTGAATTTTTCGCATATCTTCAGCAAGATCACTTAACACTTGAGCCACGGATGTGCCGTATTGCAAGTTTTGGATGATAGTCAGTACAAAGCTTCTTACAGGAGGGGTCGGGATGCGTTCACTCAGGTCATTGAGTGCCTTTTCCAATCCGTGTATTTTCGCAGAATCGGAAGTGCGCTTGATTTGGTAACAAAGATCTGAATCAAATTCAGCAAGTTCTTTGCCCAGATAAACTAGCGCGGCCTCGATCGTCATACCGGTTTGAACGCATACCGACATCATATCTAGCAAATACGGCAGTTGGGCAGAAGTTCTGCTGATCAACATTTTACGTCGCATTTGCAGCACGGTATCTGGAACGACAATAACGCCAATCAACGACAAAACAACCACGATAAGTTTGTTTGTTGATGTCATATCTCCCAATAGCACAAATCCAGAAACCAACCCTAATACCGCCAACTTGGCAGGTAAATAGAACTTTGCCCACTCAGTGTTGTAGTAACCTGCCTCTATCATTTTTTGCTCTAGTTCGTGGCGATATTCTTTACCAAAGCGAACGAACAAACGGTAAACGCGAGAAGGCTCACGCGCAGAGCTATCTCCAATATAGATCGCCACCTTCTTGTGTCGTTGATCTTTACGAATTGAATCGATGATCAAAAAGAGTATTGCGAAACACAACACAATAAGAGAACTTAATAACATCATGCTCGTACCCCTCTGACTAGGGCGTGTTGATCTTTGCTGTACATTTCGCGTTCAACAATACATCGGTA